>NZ_JALBGZ010000039.1:0-21436 GCF_023006515.1 Bradyrhizobium sp. PRIMUS42 | reverse complement strand
TGTCGTCGCCGCCGCGCCCCTCGAACTCGCTCTGACCGGCGGCGACGCCAGGTAGACCGGTCGAGCCGGTAAACCCGGCCGCATTGAACGTGTCGGCATAGTTGCTGCCGATCACCCCCTCGATGTTGACGAGCGTGTCCGTCCCGACGCCGGGTCCCGAGGCGGTGCCGGCCGCGAGGTTGACGGCGATGCCGCCCGTCGCATCCGTGTAGATGGCGCGGTCGAAGCCCAGACCGCCATCCAGGAAATCGCTGCCGCCGAGGCCCTGGAGACGGTCGTTGCCGCCGAGGCCGCTGATGGATTCGGCATTCGCGGTTCCGACGAGATCGTTCGGGTTGTCGTCGCCGACGATCGGCGCCGCCGGCGTGCCGAACAGGAAATCGCTCGCCGTCAGACTGCTCAGATTGACGTTCTGAAGCGTGAGGCCCTCGCCCGAATTGAACGTGACGACGGTATTGGGGCCGATCTGCGCCGCATGCGATTGCAGATCGGCAAGGCTGAAGATGCCGTACACACCGGTCAGATCGATCTTGTCCTGGCCATGGACGAAGTCCTGGATGAAGTCGAATCCGCCACCGGTCGCGTAGACGAAAGTGTCCGTGCCGGCGCCGCCGCTGAGGAAGTCGTTGCCGGCGCGACCATCCAGAGTGTCGTTACCGACGCTGCCGGAGAGGCTGTCGTTGCTGGCGCTGCCGATGATGGTGTCGTTGAAATTCGACCCCAGAACGTTGAACACGGCACCGGTGATGGAGTCGTGGCCAACCGAGCTGTCGCCGTCGGCCGTGCCTGTAGTGAGATTGACATTCACACCGCCAGTCGAGTTGCCAAACTGGATCTGCGTGTTTCCGTTGCCGCTGATGACGTCATCGCCACCCTGCCCCTGGAATGAGTTGAAGTTCGCGTTGGGGCCGGTGAAGCCCGTTGCGTCATAGACATCGTTGAAATTGCCGCCCATCGCGCTGTTGACACCCGTGAAGGTATCGTGACCGGTCGAGCCGTTGCCGGTGGCAGTGCCGCCCGCGAGGTTGATGGTCACCCCGCTGGTCGCGTTGGCGAAGATGAGGCGCGTATTGCCGTTGCCGGTGATGGCATCGTCACCGCCGAGGCCTTCGAACTGGTTGAACGTGCCGTTGTTGCCGACATTGGCCCCGGTCACGCCGTAACCGGTGGCGTCGTAGGTGTCAGCAAAGTTGGTGCCCTGAATGCCCTCGATCGAACGAAGTGTATCCGTGCCGTTCGACGCATCTCCGGTGACGATACCGGCCGCCATATTGACGGTGATGCTTCCCGTGGTGAAGAAGATGTTGTTGTAGGATGACACGTCGAAGCCGCCGCGGCCGTCGATATCATCGTTGCCGGCAAGGCCGGTGAAGGTGTCGTTGGTCGCGCCGCCGAGCAGGGTGTCGTCGAACATCGACGCCTGGACGGCGTTGACGCCGGTGAAGTGATCGGTGCCGACGGATGAATCGCCGGCGGCAATGCCGGTGACGAGGTCGACCTGGACTCCGGCCGTCGCGTTGTTGAAACCGAGCCGGGTAAAGCCGTTGCCGGTAATGGTGTCGTCGCCGCCATTGCCGGTGAACTCATTGAAAGTCCCGTTCGAGCCGGCGTTGACGCTGCCCGAGCCGAAACCTGCGGCATTGTAGGTATCGGCGAAGTTGGTGCCGCGGATCGCCTCGATCCCGCGCAGCGTGTCCGTCCCGACGGTCGAATCGCCGGTCACAGATCCGGCGGCGAGATTGACGGTAATGCCCGTCGTGGTGTTGGGATCGATGTTGTAGTCCACCCGGTCGAAGCCGCCGCGACCGTCGATATAGTCGTTGCCCGCAAGACCCGCATACACCTCCGCGGTGAACATCGGATTGTTGCTACCCAGAATCGTATCGTTGTAGGCGGAGCCCCACACGCCGTTGAAGCCGGACCCGACGAGGGTGTCGTGGCCCACCGATGCATCACCCTGCGCATAACCGGCTGCGAGATCCACCGTCACCGCCCCAGTGGCGCTGACATAGGAGACGCGCGTCAGCTCCGCCCCCTGGCTGTTGGTGTTGCTGATGATGGTGTCGTCGCCGCCTTTGCCTTCGAACTCGTTGTAGCCGACGGGGCTCCCCGGAACATGGGCATCGCCGGTGAAGCCGGCTCCGTTGAACGTATCGGCAAAGTCGCTGCCGATGGCCGCTTCGATGTTGACGAGCGTGTCCGTCCCTACGCCTGCGCCGGACGCCGTCCCCATTGCGAGGTTGATCGTGACGCCGCCGGTTGCGTCGGTATAGACGGCGCGGTCGAAGCCCGGGCCGCCGTCGAGGATATCGTCACCGGAACCGCCGGTGAGATAGTCCTTGCCGGCTCCGCCAAACAGGATGTCGTTTCCGTCACCGCCGCTGAGACGATCGTTGCCGTCCTGGCCATCGATCAGATCGTTGCCGCTTCCGCCCGAAAGCACGTCATCGCCAAGCGAGCCGAACAAGGCGTTACCGACCGGGGTCAGCACGGCATCCTGGACCTGCTGGTCGAGGTTGTCGACGTAGAGCGTCGTGAGCTCAGTCACCGAATCCGGATCGGAGAAGTCCGTCGCGGCCAATTGGTCGGCGGCCTCGCCCTGGGCGACCTGACCGGCCTGCGCCAGTTCAGTGACGTTCGTGGCCGATTGAATGCTGTCGTTCGCGGCAGCAACGACCTCGATAACCGTCGCGGCAGCTGCAGTGCTGACGCCGGAGAGCGTGACAACGCTTAGAACGGTATCGGAAGACGCCAGATTGAAGGTCGGCGCGTTGGGAACGGTCTGAGACGCGGTAATCGCGCCTGCAATGGCTGTAATGACCGCGTCCGGCTCCACGCCGACCGCTGACACCTGCGCGACCGTGCTTTGGACCTGGATGGCCGCGGCAAGCACTGCCGTCGCTGTCGCATTGCCGGTCACGGCAGCGGGCACCGGATCGTACGACAGCAGGTCAATGGGGTTTTGGGGATCAGCGGCGAGATCGACGTTAAAAGCGGCCGCAATGGCGCTGATGGCCTGGTCCACGGTGAGGGGGGTCGCACCGTTTGCCGTGCTGTCGACCAGCGCGACGATCAACGTCGTCAGCGGCGTGATGACGGTCGATCCCTCCGGCGCCCTGAGCACGCCGGCGACCTGCAATCCCGTCGAGATGTCGACACCGCCGATACTCACGAGCGGACCGGACCCGCCCGCCAACGTAAAACTGCCGTCAGCTCGCGTCGTCGTGAACGCCTCGCCTGCGTCGAGTATTCCGTTGTTGTTGGCGTCGGCAAAAACGGTTGCGCCGCCGATATAGCCGTCGATATCAAGCGCGTTGATCTCGTTGGCACCGGGCGTCACGGCCAGCGAGAGCTCGGCCGAGCTCACCGCCTGATGAACGCCGTCGTCGGAAATCGCGGTGATTTTCAGTGTGATCGGATCGGGGCTGCCGACGGCATGGTTCGGAACCAGGACGACGTTCTGAATTGAGTCGCCCGTCACCAGCCAGGTGCCCTCTCCGATCGCCGCGCCATTCTGGACCGTAAAGCTCGACGGCACCCCCTCGATCTTCACCGACAAGGCGCTGCTTTGGTCGATCTTACTCGCCGCGATATGGAGGGTGATGTTTTGATCGGCGGCGCCCGATGAGTCCTGAACGCTCAGATGAGGCGCGTCCTGCGCGCCATGGATGTCAAAGCTGATGTTCTTGGTCGTGCCATCGACGGCCTTGACCGTGAAGGTCTCCGTCTTGACCTCGTTGGCGCCGAGATACTGAATTGCGGTGTTGTCGACCGAATAGCTGTAATGGCCATCGGCCAGCAGCGTCACCGTGCCGAGGTTCCCGGGTGCCGTGATCTGGCCCGCCTGAAACACCGCCTGATTCTGGTCGGCATCGCTGATCGCGAGCTGGCCAGATGCGGTGAGCTGACCATCTTCCGTGACATCGTGCTGGGTGAGACCGCCGATATCGGCGGCATCGTTGACGCCGTGAATCGTGAACGCCACGTCCTTGGTGGTGCCGTCCAGAGCCCTGACGGTGAAGACCTCATCGCGGGTCTCGCCCTGGCCGAGATATTGCACGAGATTGTTGGCGACCGAATAGCTGTAGGCGCCATTGGTGCCGATCGTCAGCGCCCCGAGATTGCCGGCCGCGGGGGTGACGGCGGTTTGGAATGAATTCTGATTCTGGTCGACATCGTTGATTGACAGCGTGCTCGACGCCGTCAGGACGCCGTCCTCGGTGACGTCGTGCTGGGCGGGATTACCGATCACGGCTGCGTCGTTGGTACCCGTGATGTTCACCACGATATCGCGGGTAGCGGTACCGTCGGCCGAGGCAACCGTCAGGGTGTCGGTGACCTGCTGTCCTGCGGCGAGCGGATTCGATTTCACGGGATCTAGCGTATAGGTCCAGGCGCCGGTCGCCGGATTGAATGTGAAATTGCCATAGGTGCCGGCCAGCGAGGCCGGAGCTGCGAAATGGTTTTGGCCATTGTCGACATCGTGCACCGCAAGCTGGCCCGACGCGCTGGGATCGCCGGCCACGGTCCCGGCCTCGGTCACCGAGATATCCTGGCTCCCGGACACCGTAATCGTGGCCGAGTCGTTGCTCCCGGTGATGGCCACGGTGAGCGTCGACGAGCCCGTTCCTCCGTGGTTGTCGGCATTCGTGTAGGTGAACTGCTCCGTCACCTGCTGGCCTGCGGCGAGCGCTTGCACGGACGCGCTGGAATTGTTGAGCGTGTAGGTGTAGGCGCCGGTCGCCTTGGTGACCGCCAGCGTTCCATAGGTGCCGACCACGGTGATCGTGGTGCCGTTGTCCGTGCCTCCCGCCACGGCCGACACGGTGTGGGTGTCGCCGGCATCGGCGTCCGTGTCGTTTGCGAGCAGACTGCCGCTGGCAACGGCCGTCACGTCCTCCTTGAGGGAGGCGATATCCGCGACTGCAACCGGCGCGTGATTGGTCGGGCCCTCGATGACGACCTCGACCTTTTCGATCGAGACGACGGCCAGATCGAAGCTGCTGAACGCGTAGTTTGCGCTGCCATATCGAGCGATAAGTGCCTGGATTGCCGCAAGATCGGACCTGAACGAAGCCGAGTTCGCGAACTCTTGCGTGACGACCAGGCGGAGCGAGTCCTGGCCCTTGCCGCCGTCGTAGATATCGACAGAATCCACGTTCTCCGAAACGCGATAGATCAGGATGTCGTTGCCATTGCCGCCGCTGACGATATCGGTGCCGGCGCCGCCATCGATGATATCGTCGCCGTTTTCGCCGGCGATCAGATCGTTGCCCGCCCCACCGAGCAGCGTATCGTTGCCGTTGCCGCCGAGGATGATGTCGTTGCCCGCACCGGCATTTACGCTGTCGTTGCCATTGCCGCCCTGAATGAGGTCATTGCCTCCCCCGGCGCCGACGGTATCGTTGCCATTCCTTGCATTGATGATGTCAGCCGAGCCGGTGCCGGTGATTTGATCGTTTGCATTGGTGCCGTTAATGATCATGGAAATTCATCTTTCTCGATATGGCAACAGTCATTGCTCGCGAGCGCGCGAAAGCGGCTTGCGTTGTGCGGATGGAGAAATCTTCAATCGTCGAAAGCGGAACGCGATATCGACGCGACGCGTGACGTCGTGCGGTCGCTCATGGTGAGCCCCCTCCCGTAACCTTCCCGATTTTTCAGGTTCGCCGTCAGCCCAACGGCGCGAGTTTGAAATGACGTGGTCTTGTTATTGTGCGACGCCTTGCGCCGTTGCTAGCGTCGCCTGAATTCTCGAAGTCGAAATTTCCGACCGTCGAAAAAACTTTTCTGAGAATTGCAAATTGTTTCCATTGTTGCGCGACTGCGTCAAGACAGCACAGCTGCTAACCTTAAGCCGGGTGTGAACTAAACGGTGCAGCTGCGAAAGCGCATGTCCCCGATCTGCGATCGGGCGCGATTTCAGCAAGCCGGAGGGGCGGTGCTCTGCCGGACTGCAGCACAACAAGAGCTGGAACGAAGCGATCGCCCTTGCCATGAGGCTCGACCCGACGAGATCGCCCAGGCTGCCGAGCAGATGAGCTACCACCGCTGATAGCAGCAGTTCAGGATTTGAGATTCGTCGCGCTGGATTACGTGCGACACTTTGACGCACCCAGATCTCCCCGCGGATCGACCTCGGGAGGAGAAAGCCAACACCGAAACTCATCTGGCTCGTGCAGAGCAACGTCATCTCGATTCCCGGAAGGAAGACTATTCCTCGTCCATGGAATAGCGCCGGCACGTTTTGACGCATGACCCGAATGGGTCATCCGGGCCCAGCTAGCCCCCCTCCCTCCGCCGGGACCATGCCGCTAGACTTTGGTCGAGCGCCATTTTTCAGGAAAAATAGGCAAGGGGGGGGCTTGCGTCGCGCCGCCTGCTCGCGAAGCATCACGGTCAGGGAAACGCGTCGGAAAGCCCCTAATGTCAGGGGGTGTCTACATGGCAATCAGCGCAAAGCGCGTTGGCTTGCAGCGATGACCAGCTCAGCGGAGGGGGACCGCTCGTGAAGGCCAATCAAATCGACGGCGAGGAACTGTCGAAGGTCCTCAATCGACTTGGCGAGGCCGCCGTGAATCCGGAAGCATGGCGCGCCGTCATGGATGACATCTGCAAGGCGGTCGGAGCGTCAGCAGCCCTGCTCCTTCAGAGCGATATCAGGACCCCGGACGTTCCACGCACGGAATCGATCGCCGAAGCGACCGACTTTTACTTCAGGAACAACTGGCAATTGAGGGACCCGCGCGCCAAGGGCTTTCCGCGCATGATGGCTGGTGAAGTCGTGACCGACCTCGATGTGATGACCCCGGAGCAGATCCGCGCCGATCCCATGTACAACGAGGTGCTGTTTCCATTCGGATACCGGTGGTTTGCCGGCATCGGCTTCTGGGCTGACAGCGCAGCGTGGGCATTGACGATCCAACGCACCGGCCGCGAAGGCGCATTCGAGGCGCGCGACAAGCAACTGCTTGCCCAATTGGCGCCCCGCCTGACCGAGACCGCCACGCTCGCGACAGCGATTGGACGGGCCGCGCTGACCTCGATGACCGACGTCCTCGACCGGGTTCGACAACCGGCATTGGTCCTCAATCGGGACGGAATGGTCCTGCGCACGAACGCGGTCGCAGACCGTGGATTCGACGATGAGATTCGCATCAGGGACCGGCGTCTCGTTCTCCGCGACAAGCAGGCGATGACGAAACTCGATCAGCTGATCAGCATGATCCGATCGACCCCCGACGCCGCCGCCATCCCCGCCTCTCCAATCCTTATCCGCCGGACGACAAAGCCACCGGTGGTCTTGCGCACATTGCCGGTGGACGGCGCGGCGCGCTCGGTCTTCCTCGGCGCGCGCGCCATGCTGATCCTGTCCAACCTCGTCCCGCGCGTGGCGCCGGATCCAGTACTGATTGGCCAGGCCTTCGATCTCACCCCGGCGGAATCCCGACTGACCGCGCTGCTGGCAACCGGCGCATCGCTCGCCAGCGCCGCCGAACACCTGCGCATCTCCCGCGAAACCGCCCGCAACCATCTCAAGTCGATCTTCTCGAAGACAGGAGCGCACCGCCAGTCGGAGCTGGTCACGCTGGTTTCGCAGTTGGGGTGAGCATTTGGTTTGTGCGCGCCGGCGGTCCCAAATTTCGCCTGAGCGCGAAAGAACCTCGACGTTTTCGGCCCTTCAGCTGAAGGGTGCGGCCTTAGTGGTTCGCGCTCCACTTTCATTTTCGGCTCCGAGCCGCCACGGACACGTTCATCAGCAAGATAAACAACGCGCTGGTCGCCTCATACCTCGCCACCACGCGTTTCCTCGCTCTTCCTCGCATGATGGCTTTCCGGTCGCGGGAGCCTATGGTCCACTCCCAGCTCCGCGAACGTTTGCGAATCTCGAGCTCGAAGAACGAGAAGTCGTCCAAGCCCACGACATTGTCTCCCAACGAGTTTGACGCCATTTCGGTGCTTAACGACCTGCCGGCACCTTGTCCGACACGGGCGCAAGAACGCCGCCGTGCAATGGATGGTCGCGGAAAGCGATATGCCATCCCCCTTCGGGTGCGCCTCCCCCAAATGGGCTAGGCCGGGAAAAAACAGTGGCAGGGGTCGGCTCTGGGGTTAACCAAGGGTGTCAATGACGCCGAGCCTCGGCCAGCCGAGGAGGTCACAGGCGCTGCCTCCTCCCATGCCACCGACCCTGACCTTGCGGACGGGCCGTTAACTTCAATTCCCTGGTTACAGGGAATTCTGCAGGGAAAAGTATCTGCCGCAGGGACGCGACCGGGCATGAAATGGCGAAATGAGCGCTGGAATCGTGTGTTTTGCAGCGCGATGCATTAGATTCGGAACAGGGAAATTCCGTTGATGATCAGGGAATGTGTTCGCGCCAAGCAGGCAACATAGCACCCAATTTTCTCGCCCACGTCTCCTGCAGTCTCGTAAAACGAAATGTAGTCTTACTCTCCGGTTACAATTTTAAGATGGGACACGGTTCGCGAACGCTCGTCTGGGCCAGGAGCGCTCAGAGACTGCTGGTCCGCCGCATCGACGTCGCCTGCGTGGGCGCCACGCCGCCATCTCCCGTCGAGAGACCCAGCGTCTTAGCACCGAGTCGCCAGACCCGTCCTTGCGGTCCGATCGATCGACCGCGCGATAGCGCCTGTCCAACCTGGGAGCGCTTATAGTCGTCCGTGAATCAGGTTGACGTCTTTGCATTCGACGCTTCCGGGCTCTCTGAGCCTACTACAGGCGTCCACTCATCGAGAGGTTCATCCTGATCTCGCGAAGCCTCAAGCAAATCCGGTGCGAACGTTTTGAGCGATCACGCCCGCTGAAACTAAGTCAGGTTGGTGGCGTTGGCTTGAACCGCCGGTCTCAAGGAATTGTCATGCCTCCGACGTCAGACTCTGTCGTTGCTAGCCGACAGGCGCTCCCTTGGATCGTACTGGCGCTGGTCGCCGTCCTTGCTATTGGTGGGTTCTTTTGGACGCAGCGAAAGGTCGAAGCACTCCAGACGATGGCTGCCGCGCACCAGGACTTCGATGCCCAAGAGGTTAAGCAGGCGCTCACCACACTTCAGCAGACCGTTCAAGAGGTGCAGTCCGATCAGCGGAAGATTAGCGAGCAAGTAGACGGCCTTCGCCGAAAGCTGGCGTCAGAAGGAGGTGAGCACAAGCTTCTGTCCGATCAGCTGGGAGCGTTGAGCGCACGCGCGGACGGGCTGGCCTCCGCGAATGCGAACAGCAGCATCACGGCTGCCCCACAAGCGCCGACGAATAAACATCGGAATGCACGCGATGGCGCAAGATGACGGGGGCACCGCGGCTGATCAAGGATGGCGTGGGCCGGCTTGCCTTGTAGGCTGCTTTACCTCATGAGACCGCTCAGGCCTGTGTGGCGCTGCCCGCCGCCGCTACCAGGCATCGCTCGCACCTCATTCCCACGGGCCGAAGATATTTTTCCTTCGGCTCCTGCGAGGCGGGAACGTGTGGCACCGACATCCGATCAGGTCGGCGAAGCAGAAGTTGGCATGCACCGACGTCGATCTCGACGCTGGCCGATTGACGCTCAAAAGACCCACATTTGGCGCTGGCTTGCTTGCAACGCCAGAAGCCAACCATACCAGCCCACAAGCACGACGATAATCGCGGCGGAGATCACAAGGTATGGCAACTTGCTTTGGTTCATCGGCAGCTCAGCACTCTAATCAGGCTCGTTTAGGTCGAATGCGGCAACGGCATGCACCGATCGGAATCGATACTTTACGGCGAAGACGTCCGCGCCGAGATCACCAAGATCGATCTCTCCGGCGGACTTCTCCCGAAACCTCTGAAAGAGAGGCTGAATAGCCGTTCCAGCCTGAATGGCGACTGAACCGTACGATTTCCGTTGCTGAGACATTCCGCCTCACGCTGCGAAGAAACGCGATCCTTCACCTCCCGGACTTGGACATGCCTATAACAAAAGCGGACTTCTTGCTCTCTCTCAGAGCGGCTCGAGGTCTGCCGGAACTTTTCCGTGCCGATGTGTCAATAGCCATATTCCGCGGCTGGAATGGTCGCGGTTGCATTCCTGGCCGCCATTGCTGCAGGCTTCGGCGACGCCGCGATGACATCCGCCTTCGGCCGTACCAATCCGTCTGCGAGGCCGAACACCTGGTACACCGGGTGGGATTGCCTATCCGCGAACCCGCAATTGATGACGGGATTCCGGCCGCCGGCCCATCCGAGCTCGCGCAGTCCTCGGCGAAACGCCTCCAAGGGGCGCCAGCCAACGGTGCCCCAGGCGTCCGGCTGGACGCCCACGCCCGCAGCCGGAGCAACAGTCGGCTGCAGCCTGGGCGTGATCTTGACCAAGTTCAGCAGCGTCGCTGCCACGATCATCATGAGGATCCCGCCAACGCTGAGCGTGATCTGCATCGCAAGCCCTTCCGATATGTCGAGCAGCGCCAGGAGGCTAGCGAGCGTCAGCAGGACGCCGAGACAGAAGATTGGCAACGAGTGCCTGCCACAGAGGATGGCGCCGCGCATCACCGCTGTCGTCAATGCTTGCCGATTGGACGGCACGAACCATACCGCCACAACCGCTAGAGCCAAGAAATGCAATAGACGCAACGGATCGAGATTGGATTTGTCTGGCGGGTAAGCCAATTTGCTCAGCCCCTGCGGGATGAACGCTTCCAACGGCTTGATTCTCCAGCTCAATGCGATGACGAGGCTGAAGATCAGATAGAGCGCGGCAGGCACGAGCACCGTGCGAGACGTGAGCCAGGGGCGCACTCTTTCGCCCTCGATCATCATCCACGCACCAAGAACCGCCAATAGCTGCCAGGCCAGTGGATTGAAAGCCCAATGGCCGCTCGGCCACGCCGGCATGGACCAGCCGAACATTTGCACCAGCGCATAAAGCGCCAGCGAGGCGCCAAGCGTCACGTTCGGCATTCGGAGCAGCAACCACAGCAACGGCGCGAAAAAGAGGTGGAGAAGCACGAAGATCGGCAATACGTCGGTATTGACCGGACGGTATTGCAGGATCGCTGCGTGGGCGAGCGCCGAGCCCGGCTGGTCCAACAGAATGCGCGTATTGCTCTCATCAGCAAGACGGTCCCCGCCTGCGAGGTGAACCAAGATGGCGCAGGCGAGCGTCAGCAGCAGAAATGCGACATAGATGTCCCAACTTCGCCGCAGGGTCCGGCGGATCACGCTGGTCCACCCCTCGCAACTCCGTACTTTGCCGTAGGCCAGCGCGCAGGTAACTCCCGAGACGAACATGAACACTTCCGCGGCATCGCTGAAGCCGTAGTTCCGTGGCGTCAGCCAGCTTCCAATGTTATTGGGGACATGATCAAGAAAGATGCACCAGAGCGCGATGCCGCGGCAGGCATCAATGCGAAGGTCGCGGCTGTTGATGTTGAGCTCCGGCAGAGCGCCCGCAAATTGCTTCGGGGATGCGGTCCGATCCTGCATTGGCTTGCCTCGTCCAGGGTACGCGCAGGCTTCGAGAGGAACGATCGAGAGGAACCGAATGTCACAAAAAGCACGCTGCGAGATTCTGACAGCGCCGCAGTCCAGAATTGCTTCACACCGCCCCGGCCACGACAGCGATTGCGCCAATGATGGTATGGCCGCGCTGCGCACAACCCTCTGGTGGAGAGGCTGACTGTCGCCATCATCGTGCAAGCGCCGCAGCCTGTAAATCGGCCGGAGGTCGGTACAGAGAGGTGCCTAGGTCCTATGACCAAGGTACCGTCCTGCCGTGCATTTGGCCTCGGTCAGGTACATGATGAGCAATTCATCGCTCGCATGGACCAAGGGGCCAGCGAGCTCCGCGCTTCACGTAGTCCGCTCCCTTCTTACCTGACGGGGCACCGCTGGCCGGACCCGAGATGGAAGATGGACGATTTCGAAGGTGGGTGTATGATTCTCTATTGATCTCCGGACGGCCAGAAGACGGAGAGCTTTTTTATGAAGGTGCTTGTTGTTGACGATCACACATTGATTCGGGCCGCTCTGCACGCTGTCCTGAAGCAACTGAAGCGAGAAGCCGTCATATTCGAAGCTTCGAGCGGCCGAGAGGCCATGCACATCGTCGAGGAGCATCCCGACATCAGCCTCATTTTGCTTGATATCAATTTGCCTGATCGCGACGGCTTCTCTGTCCTTTGCGAACTGCGCGATCGCTATGCGAGGACTGCTGTCGTCATTCTCTCGTCCTCCGATGATCAAGACACGGTCAGGCGCGCTTTCAAACTCGGCGCGCTTGGTTTCATTCCGAAAACCACGGAACGCGAGGTGATGCTCAACGCCATTGAGTTGGTGTTCTCCGGCGGAGTTTACATCCCGATGGAGATACTGGAGAAGACAGCGGGCCCACGGCGTGCAAACGAGCCAGTGGCGCCCGACTCGCTCAAGGGGCTCGGGTTGACCGATCGGCAGATTGAAGTACTTGCGCTCCTGATGAAGGGAAAGAGCAACAAGGTCATTGCCGGGATGCTCAATATGGCAGTGCCTACAGTGAAAAACCACATCACGGTCGTTCTCAAGGCGCTCGGCGTAGCGACGCGCACCGAGGCCGTCATAAAGGTCGGAAAAATGGGCTGGGAGTGGCCGCCGAAATCTGGATCATGAAACGGCCCCAGCGTCTCTCCCACCATCGTGATCCCTAAACAGCTTGTGCATGACAGCACGGAGCTGCATTGGGTCGACCGGCTTATGCAGCAAAACGTATCCTCTATCCTTGGCGTCCCGCAGTGGTTCAGCTGCTGTATCGCCGCTGATGAGAATGGCAGGAATTGACGAGCCAAACGCCGCGTTGATTTGTTCAATTGCCCTGATTCCGGTCTTCCCGCGTGCGAGATGATAGTCCGAGATTATGAGGTCGGGGCGTTGTTCGCGCTCAGCAAGTCGGATCAGTCCGGCTTCGTCGGATCCGGCGGCAAGAACCGAACATCCCCATTTGCTGAGCAATCCGCCCGTTCCCTCCTGCACGATTGGAGTATCGGCAATAACAAGAATTGCCTTGCCGTCGACTGCAAAAGCACCGGGGTATGGTAAGTCGGCGGGCGCTGCGGCTCTGACGCATTCGTCGACCTTCGGAACCAGGATCGTGAATCGCGAACCGCGACCCACAGTCGAAGCCAGCTCGATTGGATGGTTGAGAAGCAAGCCAAGCCTGTCGACAATGGCAAGGCCAAGCCCCAGGCCGCCGGACCGGTTCTGCTCCGGAGCAGGAACTTGAAAAAACTCGCCAAAGATATTCTGCCTTTGATCCTCGGGAATGCCGGGACCGGTATCGTATACTTCGATGCGCAGCATTTCACCGCGCCGACGGCATCCGACCAGGATCCCGCCCCGCAATGTATAGCGTACAGCATTGGATACCAGATTCCGGAGTATGCGTTCGAGCAGCATGGCGTCGCTTCGGACCCAGGCGTCACTTGGCCTGACGCGTAAGCGCAGGCCTTTTTCACGCGTCGCCTGATCAAACGCCGTCTCGCCTTTTTGCAACAGGCGCCCGATCGGGAATTCGCTAATGTTGGGGTTAAGCATCCCGGCATCGATTCTCGAAATGTCCAACAGCGAATTGAACATTTCATCCATTTCCTTGCGCGTTGCGTCGACCCTCTCGATCGTCCTTGCCCTCTCCCCCGGTTCGAGCGGCGTGCGCAGCTGGGCAACAAACAGCCCTAATGCATGTAACGGTTGTCGCAAATCATGGCTTGCCATGGCAAAAAAGCGTGATTTTGCGGCACTCGCGAGCTCCAGTTCTTGCGTCCGCTCTGCGACCTTCCGCTCGAGTTCGACCCGCGCGCGGCGCAGACGCTCCTCCGCTTTCTTGCGCACCTCGACATCGGCGCTCAGCAACAAGCTTGGAACGGTAATGCTGATCAAGAACATCAACACCAGCAGGAACGATGCGTTAAGGTCCGTAGTTGTGAACGGGCCGCCGCCCGTGAGCGTGCCCCAAATCGTGACGCCCGCGAGCACCAGGGCGACCGTCGCGGTATCGCGTGGCCCGCGGCGCAGCGCCGCCCACAACATTGGCAAGATCGCCAGAAAACCCAGTGGATCTCGGCGGGGCGTTTGCTCGATCAAAGGGCTGAAAGCAATGAGTCCAACAACCGCCGCTGTCGTGAGGACGCCGACCGTCTCCAGAAGCCCATGGCGTTCGAAGTCCTGATAGCGGCTTGATGCCCAAAGCACGATAACGGGAGCAATGACCAGTGCGCCTGTCACATCTCCCAGCCACCAGGTGATCCACGCGTCCGCGAAACTCTTCTGTTCGATGTACCCGAAGATTGTCAGACTGGTCAGTCCAATGCTGGCGCTGATCGGCGTCGCGATGACGACGCAGATCACTGCAAACTTTGCGACAGAATCGGGGGTTGAAAACGTGTTACATCCGCCCGACCACCGATTAATGAGATAAGCGCCTACAACCGCTTCAAGAGCGTTACCGGCCGCAATCGCGATTGCGGTAGCAACCGAGCCCGCCGTCGTCGCATTTGCGATCAACGCTGCCGCAAAAATTGCTGGCCAGGTCCGATATCCCCCCAACAGCACCGCCGCCAGCGCGACACCTGTCGGTGGCCAAATTGGCGTTGAACTGGGATGAATGGACGCGAGAGCAAGCCCACCTTTGGCCAAGACGAGATAGATGGCGCCGATTGCGACCAGACTACCGACGTAGCTTAAGCCTCGGCTGGAATTTGTCTCGGGAGCAAATGGTCGAGGATTGGACATCATCGACGTCCTGAACTAGGCAACTGGTTCGTCTACCGAAACTGACTTTTGATCCCTGGATCTAAGATCGCTAGATGGATCCGGGCAGATGCACTCAGGTCGAACTGATCAGAGCAGTCTGCTGGCGGACTAAGAGACGGCACGTGCGATCGAGCTGGCCGAGGTGCTGTTCAATCCCCGCGGATTGCGTCAGAACCAATGGGACGACCAGGGCACCGTTGCACCCCGAGGAATTCGCGCCGTCTCGTCTTCACCCCGAGCTTGGGGGGACGCATCGTACGACGAAGATAGTCGCTCTGAAAGGCCGGATTTGAACCTGGACTAGGTCGTTGTGTGCGACAAAGGCCTATCTCTCGTTGGAGTCTCGGGAGTGAACCACTTGCACGATAGATTGCTGCGGCGTGCCGAGGAAGCGGAAGCTTCGCTCAGAAAATAGAAGCGTCTCCATGCCCGATGAGGCGACGAGTCCGTTGCGTCGGCCGCGGCGTTTGCGATGGGCGGTGCAATTCTCCCTTGATCGAACAACCGTAAAGAAGCCTGTGATCGAGTGACATCGTTCGACGACTTGCACGGGGGTCATCATGTCTCGGTCAAGCGGATGGCGTGAGAAATCGGATTACTCCTGAGAAAATGAAGTCTCGCAGAGATTTCGTCGATTTAGGCGCGGGCCGGCCTACAGTCCAAAGCCGCGGCCAATATCCCGCATCAGCCTGAGCGCGGCGTCAGTATGGCGGCCATAGAACAGCGCGCGATCAAGCTGCGAAAAGATGCCCGTTCCAAATAGCGCGATGGCAATGCCTCTAAGCATGGTTGTGAACCGACTTTGAACGATGCTGCGAAAGTTCAAAACGGCCCCAGCCGCAGGATGGGGTCAACAGCCGGGGCCGGCATTCCCATTCCAATGTGCCGCAATCGGCGGTAATCGGCGCGCACCCAGCTAGCCACATGAAGGCTAATGAAGCCTTTCGCGGTTCGAGCGGCCCGAGCACTTGCCTGAGAATTTCACGACTTGGCTCCATCCCGTACCCGGCCCAGCATTGGCGAGCGCGACGCCAAACCGCAGCGGTTTGGCAGATCGATGAGGTTCGATGAGCCGCGGCTGCTGCGATGCGCCTTCAAACCCTCACTTTTGACGATTGGCTTGAACATTCTTTTGGCCGCGAGGTTCCGAAAAGCGACGTGGATCACCCCTGTTCCGAAGGCAGACTAAACTGAAACACGGCCCCCCGTGGTTCATTCGCACGGGTCCAAAGTCGTCCTCCGTGCGCCTCGATGATCGATTGGCAGATCGACAAGCCCATGCCGGTCCCGTCCGGCTTAGTGGTGTAGAAAGGTTCGAACAGGCGGTCAACCATTGCCAGGTCAAGTCCGGGACCGCTATCCCGCACGGCGACAACAACGAGACTTGAGGCATCTGCAGCCGTGGTGATCCGCAGCTCCCGTGGCCCAACGTCGAGGCAGTTCATTGCCTCAATCGCGTTGAGGATCAAATTGAGAACAACCTGTTGCAGCTGGACGCGATAGCCCTTCACGAGCGGCAAGTCCGGGGCGAGGTCGGTCTGGATCAAGACATCATGTTTGAGCAACTCGCTCCGGGCTATAGTGATCACGTCCAGGATTGCACCATTAACGTCGATGCTCTCCTTCGGCGCCGGAGCTTTCTTGATCAAGGAACGGATCCAACCGATGATCTCGCCACCTCGCTCGGCTTCTGCGACAATGGATGCGAGCGCCTGCCGTGCCTTTTCGAAATTCGGAGTCTGCGTTCCTAGCCAGTTCAGTGCGGCCTCCGCGTTGCAGAGCATCGCGGTGATTGGTTGGCTTAATTCGTGTGTTACCGAAGCGGTGACCTGGCCGAGCGCCGCCGCGCGATTGGCGTGTGTAAGTTCAGCCTGCATCTCGCGGAGCGTCTCGGCAGTTCGCTTGCGTTCGGTGATGTCGCGGCTCAGACAAATGATCCGTGACCGGCCACCCTCGCAGAATTCCCGCATACGGACTTCGACGGGAAACACAGTGCCGTCCTTTCGGCAATAGCGCCTCTCGAGCGTAGCGATTTCGCCAGCCTTGAGGCGCTCGCGGTTGCTACGCCAAGTGGCTTCATCCAATTCCAGATCGAACAAGACCGCAGCTGCTCCCACCAGTTCGGCCCGGCTGTAGCCGAGACTTTCGCAGGCATTCCGGTTCACATCGCGAACGCGACCGTCTTCACTGTGGAGCATGAACATATCGGTTGCGTGATCCACGAAGGTACGGAAACGGGCCTCGCTCTCGATCAGCGCCTGTTCGGCTCGCTTGCGCTCCGTGATGTGGCGCCCCACACCGCGGTAGCCCATGAAGCGCCCCGTCTGGTCAAAGATGGGCATCCCAGAGACGGAAATATAGCGCTTGCCGCCGTCGGGGGTCGGCCGAGCGAGCTCAAAATCGCGAAACGGGAGGTGAGAATCGAGTGTCTCCCGGTGCTTGCGCCAGCCCTCTGCATCAGGCTCCAGATACGGGACCTCCCATCGTGTCCTGCCGATCTCGGAGACCGGCGGTTCGGGAAGTGTCTCAGCGAACTCCTGGCGGATGAAGCGATGCTGCGCGTCCGTTTCCCAGTACACATCAAAGGAGAATTGTACCAGCGTGCGAAAGCGCTCCTCGCTCTCGCGCAGTGCCTCCTCGGGACGCTTGCGCTCATTCGAATCGAGCGCGACCGACGCCGCTTGAATCGGATGTTGCATTATCACCTCTTGCTCTCGCGCGATGGATCAATCGAGGCGTTCTTCTGCCAGGTTGCGGCCTGTCTCTCGCCCGGTGTGGCAAATAGCGCCCGCGATCACCAACGATGCGCGAAGGGGCGAACCTGGCCTCGCCACGGCCAATAATCGATTAATTTGCCTCATGACGACTATACTCGCGTATACAAGCCGTCTCTATAGCCATGTTGCTGCGAGGACCCCGATCCGAATAAACGCGAGCAGCGTCATAAGCTTGCCGTGCGTAGCCGCTTCGTCCCCGTGCATAAGACGAGAATAACGGGACACGTCGGCCGCCAATATCGCCGTTAACCTGCGCCCGATTCCGATCCGCACCTTGGTCGACAGATCCTCCTTGGCACACTTCTATGCCGGATAAGGATGATACCAACGGGCAGTCGCCAAGAGATGGCCTTTTTACTTGTCAGCATTGAAACGACAGCTGCACTGTCACGGCCTGAGGAGAAGGAGAAATGGATTCCCTAGAGCGTTTGGACGTGGCCCGTGCTGCCCTTCGCTTTGAGGACTGCGATGTCAGCTTTCGGGAGTCGAACCGAACAGCGCAATTCGAGCTGCCGGGGGCAGCCTTCGAGCTATCTGAGACATCGGCAACTGGCTGGCAGAACCGGCCTCACCCATCCTTCGGGGAGATCTCACGACGAAGCCCACCAGCCGTCCGGGAAGGGTTCTAACGGCTCGTGATCATCATTATCGTTCGCAGGCATGCGAAGAAGCACTTCGAAACGTAGGTCGAAAACTCGGCACGTGCTCAACACCGGCCTTTTCGATGGTCCAAAATGGTGCGCAGCAAAGCCATGTAGAAACCTCGGATCGGTTGGCCAGGCGATCGCCCACCTATGAGCAGCAACCTGCCAACCATGATCTCCGTTTTGCTGCATGCGTCCCTATCGGATACCGGTCCCCTACCTAGCTTCGTGAAACTTGGGTTGTTCCCGTAGTCGCACCCTTGTGGAAGCTACGAAAATCGCGGCCTGAGACGATTGCCGCCAATATAAACGCCAGCACGCATGAAGCGGCCAAGGACCAAAGCGCAATTGCGACCTGCTTCTGCATGGCCATTCAATAGTCTGAGCTTGGGCGCTTACGCTCATCCAGATCAAAAGATCAGTGAGCTAATAGCCACAACTTGTTTTGAACCACTTCAACGGCAATCCGAGGAGGTAGCCTCGCTTTTTCAACTCATCTTCGGTTCTGTTCAAAATCTGGGCGATAGAGCTCGGTGATGCTCGCGAATTCACCAGCTTTCGAAAAATCTCGTCCTCGCGTCTTGTCCAGCGAGCAGAGGGCACGCTCACCTCCAATATCCTCACCTTAGCACTCGAAGAAACGGCTCCTGCATGGGGGCGGGCAGGAGATGCCGGAGCCGCCTCATTCGGGATCCTTGTGCGTCCGTCCGGCACAATTGGCCTATTATAACGCGCATTTAATTAGTTTTCTACATTTAATTTATTTAATTATTGAAAGATTCATGGCCGGACGCAGCGAAATGCGAACAGGCAAGACTCAAGCCACCTGCTCGACGGGAGCTGGCAGTACCGATCGGCCGCAAAGAGCAACGCCAGCAGCAGCGCGCCGACGAATACAAAATATCGGAAGATCGGCATGGACGGCCGCTCGCAAGGGAAGTAATGAATTATTGGCGGGCCGGACTGAGGCGGGCCGCTTGCTCGGCGACCCGCACTTCCAAGGGTTTAGTCGATCTCCTGGACGACCGTGCGCGTCGACGGATCGACCAGCATCACGCGTTCGCCCGAGTAGACGTAGCGGTACTTGGTGAGCGCAGGCCCCCAGTCGGCGGGCACTGCCTCGAGTTCGACCTCGCGCGGCAACGATCTTCTCGCGGGCCTGCACGGGGCGCACCTTGTGCTCGGTGACGTAGGTGCGGATCTTCGTGCGGTATTCCGGTTCGATCTGCACGGCGGCGGCATGACCCGTACCGGTGGTCGTGACGACCGTCGACTGCGCCATTGCGCCCGTCGAGATCATCGCCACCATCGCCGTCGTCAGTAGAAGCTTGTTCATGTTGATCTCCTCGCCGCCATATGCGGCATGCGAGAAGCCGCGAATGGTGGCAAGGTTCCGGAACAAAGGCCTTGCGGTTGCCTGTTTTTCCCCCGGGCATGCAGCCGCTCTTTCAACCCGCATCGCGCGCGAGGGAACATTCCCGTTAGGCAACCGGTTCGCCCGGTGGCGGCGCGCACTTGCAGTCCAAGCAGTCGTTTGTTTGTTTAGCGGGGTCAGCTGATGCCACGGACCGGTCCAGTTAGGAGTGCTCCCGATCGACGCCAACGAAGACTGTTGGTCCTGCTCGCGTTGGGGTGTGCCGTCTTTGGCGCCGCTGCGGCCGCCCTCTTCTACGTGCTGCAGCCCGAGGCCCTCCGGATCGCCGTCGGTCCCTCCGGCAGCGACGACCATCAAGTGGTCCAAGCGATAGCCGAAGCCTTCCAGGAGGAAAGTAGGACGGTCAGGCTCTCCCCGATTACGACCGCAGGGGCGGCCGAATCCCTGGGCCTCCTGGGCGCCGGCAAAAGCGACCTGGCAGTCGGTCGCGGCGACCTCGCGATGCCGGTCGACGCGCAGACACTGGCAGTCCTTCGGAAGAACTACGTCGTGCTGTGGTCGACCTCCGGGCGAGCGGGCAAGGACTCCAAGAAAAAGTCCACCGGGAAAATCGGAGAGATCGCCGATCTGGCGGGTCGCAAGGTCGGCATCATCGGAAGGACCGGGGCCAACCTCGCGCTGCTGCGGACCATTCTCGCCGGCTCCGGCCTCGATCCGGACAAGGTAGCGACGGACCAATTCGGCACCGAAGAGATCGAAAAGCTCGCGCAAGACGCCACTCTCGATGCGTATCTCGCCGTCGGTCCGCTGGACAGCAAGATCACGGCCGACGCGATCGCCGCGACTTCGCGAGCGCGTGGAGCTCCGAAGTTTCTTCCGGTCGAAACTTCCGAGGCCATCGCCCTAAAGCACGCCCGCTACGAAGCGGAGGAGATTCCTGGCGGCGTGTTCAACGCGAAACCGGCCTGGCCGGAGGACAAGGTCGACACCATCAGCGTCAACCATCTCATCCTGGCCAGAAAAGAACTCTCCGAAGCCAAGGCAGCGGCCTTCTACCGACAGCTCTTCGCCGTCCGAGATACGATCACGCAACGTGTCGCCGGCGCTGCGCACATCACCAAGCCCGAGACGGAGAAGGAAGCGGAGCCCTCAGTGCACCGAGGCGCCGCAGCGGTCATCAACGGGACCGAGCGGACCTTTCTGGACAAGTACAGCGACTACTTCTGGTTCGCCTTGCTTCTTCTTTCCGGTATTGGTTCGGCCGCCGCCTGGCTGCGTCGCTATCTGAACCGGGACGAACGGGATGATAACACCAGCCACCGCACCCGCATTTTCGCCCTGGTCACGGAGGTTCGAGATGCCGGGTCCGAACAGGACCTGCTGACATCGCAGCGCGAGGTCGATGCAATTATCGGTGAAACCCTCAGGTGCTACGATGATGGGACGATCGAACAAGAGGACTTGGCTGCATTTGGCCTCGTCCTTGAACTGTTCGATCATGCCGTCGCCGAAAGGCGAGCGACGCTGCAGAGCGGGCTCGCAGATCAGGTTGTCAGGCCACTCTCGCAGGTGGTACCGCGAAGGGAATTTTGATGTTCCCGGGCCGACCGCCGAGCGATCGACCCGGTGGCGGAAGCGGAATTCCACGCAGAAGTAGGGGACAACTTTCTATCCTGGTTCGAGCCCAGGCCGGGTCTCCGTCGATCGTGTTCATGGCTTCCGCAATACCGCCGACAATGTCGAACTGTCGTTCAATATCGAAAAAGACCTCCCGAGGGGACAGAGCGCGGCGGCCTCCTCGAAAGTATCGCTCGCGTCGACCTTGGCGCGTCCGACGGCCAGGCTCGCATCGATCCCGTCGGGCCGCGCAGCGCGAGCAGGCGG
>NZ_JALBGZ010000399.1:0-5911 GCF_023006515.1 Bradyrhizobium sp. PRIMUS42 | reverse complement strand
AGCACCGGCTGAGGCCGCCGCTCCGGCCGCGGCCTCGCCGTTCCCCGATCCGAACGCCGGCAGGCGCTGATCTAAGTATACCACCCGATTGTCCTCGCCGCGTCCGATGCTTAGATTGGGTCCCGAGCACCGCTGAAGCAAAGGTGCGCCCGTCGCCGTAAGTGACAAGGCCTCTCGCATGAACGGATCCGCCGCGCTGTCGACCCCGATGACCGATCCGTTCGGGCGGACCATCAGCTATCTGCGCGTTTCCGTCACCGACCGCTGCGACCTGCGCTGCTTCTACTGCATGTCGGAAGACATGACGTTCCTGCCCAAGGCGAACCTGTTGACGCTGGAGGAACTTGACCGGCTCTGCTCGGCTTTCATCGCCAAGGGCGTCAGGAAGCTGCGGCTCACGGGCGGCGAGCCGCTGGTCCGGCGCAACGTGATGACGCTGGTGCGCTCGTTGTCGCGGCATCTTTCCAGCGGCGCCCTGCACGAGCTGACGCTGACCACCAATGGCACCCAGCTGGCGAAACATGCCGGCGAGCTCGCCGATTGCGGCGTCCGCCGCATCAACGTCTCGCTCGACACGCTCGATCCCAAGAAGTTTCGCGAGATCACCCGCTGGGGCGAGATCGACAAGGTGCTGGAAGGCATCGAGGCCGCGCGCGCCGCGGGACTTGCCGTGAAGATCAACGCGGTGGCGCTGAAGAACCTCAACGAGGACGAGTTGCCTTCGCTGATGCGTTGGGCCCACGGAAAGGGCATGGGCCTGACGCTGATCGAGGTCATGCCGATGGGCGAGATCGGATCGGGACGGATCGACCAATATCTGCCGCTGTCGCTGGTGCGTGCGCGCCTCGCCCAGCAATTCACGCTGACGGATTTGGCCGAGAGCACCGGCGGTCCCGCCCGCTATGTCAGCGTCGCCGAGACCGGGGGCAAGCTCGGCTTCATCACGCCGATGACGCACAATTTCTGCGAATCCTGCAACCGGGTTCGCATTACCTGCACGGGAACGCTGCACACTTGCCTCGGCCACGAGGATGCCTCGGATTTGCGCAAACCTCTGCGTGCATCCGATGACGACATGCTGCTTGCGGATGCCATCGACCACGCCATCGGCCTCAAGCCCAAGGGCCACGATTTCATCATCGACCGCCGCCACAACCGTCCCAGTGTCTCCAGGCACATGAGCGTCACCGGCGGCTGAGGTCGCCGCGCTGCGGCTTTATTTCCCTGAACTATCAACCAAGTTCCAATTGACGGCCCGCGCGCCCGCTGTTTTGGTGCGACAGCCTCATGCCTGCGCGGCGAGACAAGCCCACGCGCGCGCCCGGCACAATCCGGGCGGCGCGGCACAATCGGGGAGGACCTATCGTTGCAAGCGCTCCTGAAACTGAGCCAGAGAATTGACGCGTTCACGCGCTGGACGGGCAAACGCCTGGCGTGGCTGATCGTGGCCGCCGTCATCATCTCGGCGGTCAATGCGATCATCCGCAAGACATTCGATACGTCCTCCAATTCGTGGCTCGAGCTGCAATGGGTGCTCTTCAGCATCGTGTTCCTGCTCTGCTCGCCCTGGACGCTGCTCGACAACGAGCACATCCGCATCGACATCGTGAACAACGCGCTGCCGAAGACGGTCCGCAACGTGATCGACGTGGTCGGCCACCTGTTCTTCCTGATTCCGTTGTGCATCGTCATGATCATCACCGGCGTGCCGTTCTTCCAGCGCTCGTTCCACATCAACGAGCAATCCGGCAATGCCGGCGGTCTGCCGCAATGGCCCGCCAAATCCCTGATCATGATCGGGTTCGCTTTCCTGCTCTTTCAAGCCATCTCCGAGCTGATCAAGCGAATTGCGGTCATGCGTGGATTGATGCCGGATCCCCATGAATCGCAGGTCTCGGCGCTGGAGGCGGAAGTCGAGCATCTCGTCGAAGCGATCGAGAAGAAATAGCCGGTGGCGACGGTTCAGGGGGAAGCATGACCGCATTCATCATCGCCAATATGGCGCCCATCATGTTCGCGTCGTTGGTCGTCATGCTGTTGCTCGGCTATCCCGCGGCATTCTCGCTCGGCGCCGTCGGCCTGTTCTACGCCGTGATCGGCGTCGAGCTCGGCCAATTCCACCCCGACTTCCTCCAGGCGCTTCCGGAGCGGGTCTACGGCGTGATGAACAACGACACGCTGCTGGCCATTCCCTTCTTCACCTTCATGGGACTGGTGCTGGAGCGGTCGGGCATGGCCGAGGACCTGCTCGACACCATCGGCCAATTGTTCGGCACCATCCGTGGCGGCCTTGCCTATGCCGTGATCTTCGTCGGTGCGTTGCTCGCCGCGACGACGGGCGTGGTCGCGGCGTCCGTGATCTCGATGGGTCTGATCTCGCTGCCGATCATGCTGCGTTACGGTTACGACCGACGCGTGGCATCCGGCGTCATCGCTGCGTCCGGCACGCTCGCGCAGATCATTCCGCCCTCGCTCGTCCTGATCGTGATGGCCGACCAGCTCGGCAAGTCCGTCGGCGACATGTACGAGGGCGCCTTCATCCCAGGCCTCGTGCTCGCGGGCCTCTACTCCGTCTACGCCTTCCTCGTCAGCATGATCTTCCCAAAGGCCACGCCGGGCCTGCCGAAGGAAGCCATCGGCTTCCGCGAGGTCGACGGCAGCCGTGGCCTCGCCTCGCTCGGTATGCTGTTCCTGGCGAGCTGCGCATTCGGCTGGTTCATGATGCGCAACTCCGAGACGCACGGCGCCGATTACGTCGTGCTCAGCATGTTCTATGGCATCATCTTCGCCTTCGCCGTCGCCGTGGTGAACTGGGTCATCGACAAGCTCACCGGCTTCCGCTTCCTCTCGAAGATGGCGCAGCAGACCACCTTCGTGATGGTGCCGCCGCTGTTCCTGATCTTCCTGGTTCTCGGCACGATCTTCATCGGCATCGCGACCCCGACCGAAGGCGGCGCGATGGGGGCTGCCGGCGCCCTGATCCTCGGTGCCGCGAAGCGGCGGCTGAGCTGGGACCTGATCCGGCAAGCCACGGAATCAACCGCCAAGCTGTCGGCCTTTGTCGTGTTCATTCTGGTCGGCGCCCGCGTGTTCTCGCTCACCTTCTACGGCGTCAACGGACACGTCTGGGTCGAGCACCTGCTCACCTCCCTGCCCGGCGGCCAGGTCGGCTTCCTGATCTTCGTCAACGCGTTCGTGTTCGTGCTGGCCTTCTTCCTCGACTTCTTCGAGCTGGCCTTCATCGTCATCCCGCTGCTCGGACCTGCCGCCGAGCACCTCGGCATCGACCTGATCTGGTTCGGCGTCATTCTCGGCGTCAACATGCAGACCTCGTTCATGCATCCGCCGTTTGGCTTCGCGTTGTTCTATCTCCGGTCAGTCGCGCCGAAGGATCGATACACCGATCGCGTCACCGGCAAGCGGATGGACCCTGTCACCACGGGCCAGATCTATTGGGGCGCAGTGCCATTCGTCGTCATCCAGATCATCATGGTCGCGCTGGTGATCGCGTTCCCGTCGATGGTGATGCACTACAAGGGCGTCCAGTCGAACATCGATCCCAGCACCATCAAGATCGAGGTGCCGCAGATCGAGCTGCCGCCACTGGATCTCGGGCCGCCGCAGAAGTAAGCGGGAACGAAACGCGCCGTCATGCGCCGCGCAAGCGGCGGACGACGCGCGTGACAAGCACCGGAAACGCAGGCATACCGGGTCATCCTCAGCCCTAGGGATGGCCGCTCATGCCCCGATTGCACCCCGCTCCATCGCTCATTGGCGCGTTGGTCGCCTCACTCTGGCTGACATGCGCCGCAACGATGGTGCACGCCGAGCCGATCGCCGATGTCCATACGCTGGCGCAAAAGGAGCAGCAGCCGCTGCTCGACACGCTGCGCGATCTCGTCGACATCGAATCCGGTAGCAAGGACATCGAAGGCCTGAACCAGATTGCCGAGCGCGTTGCCGGGCAGCTCAAGCAGCTCGGCGGCACGGTCGAGATCCTGCAACCCACCGACATCTATCGCCTCGACGATACCCCCGAGAAGATCGGACCGGCCGTGCACGCCGTATTCAAGGGCACGGGAGCTAAGAAGATCATGCTCATCGCCCACATGGACACGGTGTACCTGAAGGGCATGCTGAAGGACCAGCCGTTCCGCATCGACGGCGACAAGGCCTACGGCCTCGGTATTGCCGACGACAAGCAAGGCGTCGCGCTCATTCTGCATACCGTGGCGTTGCTGCAGAAACTGAGCTTCAGGGATTACGGCACGCTCACGGTGCTCACGAACGGCGACGAGGAGATCTCCTCGCCGGGCTGGCGCAGCACCATCACCCGCCTCGCCTCGGATCAGGACGCGGTGTTCTCGTTCGAAGGCGGCGGGACCGACGGCACGCTGCGCCTCGCCACCAGTGGCATCGGCTCGGCCTATCTCACCGTGCAGGGCAAGTCCTCGCATGCGGGTGCGCGGCCGGAGAGCGGCGTGAACGCGCTGTACGAGCTCTCGCACCAAGTGCTGCAGATGAAGGACCTGTCGAAACCCGCGCAAGGCCTGAAGTTGAACTGGACGGTCTCCAAATCAGGCACCAACCGCAACGTGATCCCTGCGGACGCCACGGCCCAGGCCGATGCGCGTGCGCTCAAGGTGTCCGATTTCGACGCGTTGGAGAAGGAGCTGCAGGACAAGATCAAGAATCGCCTGCTGCCCGATTCCAAGGTCGACCTGAAGTTCGAGGTGCGTCGCCCGCCGCTCGAAGCCAACGAGGCCTCCCGCCGCGTGGCGGCCTACGGCAAGACGATCTATGGGGAGATCGGAATGTCCCTCAAGGTCGACGAGAAGGCGACCGGGGGCGGTACTGACGCAGCGTTCGCCGCGCTGAAGGCCAAAGGAGCCGTGGTGGAGGGCATGGGCCTGTCGGGCTTCGGCGCGCATTCCAACGATGCCGAATATGTGCAGCTCGACAGCATCGTGCCGCGGCTCTATCTGGCAACGCGCATGATCATGGACCTGTCCACGGGCAAGCTGAAATAGCCGCGCCCTCGCCGCGTTCGGCAGTTCAGCTTCGATCAGAGGCGAAGCTCGCTCGTGAGAAGCCGGAAGCGGCTCACAAATCGTCTTCGAAACGACGTCGGGCGTACGCGATTGTGACGATTTCCACCTCTGTCTGCAGGACGCGGAATGCGATCGTCACGCGCCGCTCGAATCCGATGGTACGCAGGCCCGGGAGAAGATCGTCGCGGCTGGTGCCACGTTTGGGCAAGGTGGCGAGAGCCATACACGCCTCCTCGATATGGTCGATATAGCCGCCTGCGATTCGATGCCCGGCACGTTCTGCGATGTACTCGTAAAGGCCGACCAAATCGGCTTCCGCCTCCGTCGAAATACGACCTTAAGCGCCACGCTTGGCGGCTTTCGCGTTCCTTGCGTGGCGCGTTCGCAAACGCTTGAAAACATCCGTCGCCGAAACACTGGGGCGCGGATCCTGGATCGAAGCGCGAACCTTGGCGGCTAGATATTCGTCAAGCGCGGCATCCTGCCGATCGAGGGCGCGAAGGGCCGAGCGCGTGACTTCGCTGGCGGAGGCGTATTCACCCGATTTCAGACGGGCTTCCAGGCTCGCGAGCTGCGGGCCAAGGGTTACGGTAATCGGCTTGCGTGTACGCATGCGGTCCCTTTCACCGCCCTTAGCATATGATATGACACTGTCATGCACCCCTCTGGCGCCATTCGCGGCTGCGATAGCCCACCTTGCGGGAAGATGTTGCGGTGTCAGGGCCGTACGAGGTCCTCTCCCGCCTTGACCTTGTCCGCCCGCCGAAACCGCAGCGTGAACTCGGCGCCGCCGCCGGGGAGGTTCGCCACCGCGACCGTGGCCGCATGATCATCCGCCACCGCGCGCACGATCGAGAGTC
>NZ_JALBGZ010000398.1:0-5946 GCF_023006515.1 Bradyrhizobium sp. PRIMUS42 | reverse complement strand
CCGCCCTCTGCTTCGCGCTCGCCGGCCACGAGGGCGCGACATTGGCGTTGGCCCTCGGCGCGGGCTTTGCCGTGCTCGGCAGTGTGATGAGCTTTTTGCGACTGGCGGTGAAGTAAGCTCTCGAGCCAGGTGTCAAGCCGCCGTCACATCGACCGTCGCCGGCGTGGTTTCGTTGTCCAGCGCCGCCAAACGCTCATCGATGGCAGCAATGACCTTGCGCGAGAACGGCCCGAGATGGGCATAGGCGGCGATCATCTGCACGGCAATGCGCGCGGATGTCGTGTCGCGCTTGGCGCAGTTCATGAAGGTCTGCCACAACGGTCCACGCGCCTCGGGAAGGGTGGTCACCACCTTGTGCACCGTCTCCATCGCACCGAGCTTGGCGCGGATATCGCCTTCGGCGAGCTCGTGGCGCTGCCTGGACCGGTCGAGCAGCGTCATCAGACGGTCGACGCGTCCTGCATAGGCAGCCGGGCTGTAGACGTGCTCCAGCACCCGCTTGTAGTCCGTCAGGATGTCGCGCAGCGGGCGCACCGGATCGAAGTTGATCCCGGCCGTGCACTGATCCGCGCCGATGGTCGGCGCCACATCGTGGCCCGGATGCAGCCGGCCTTCGCGCTCCAGGCGGCGCGTCAGCTGCGTGTTCGGCAAGGCGTAGAGCAGTCCGACCATGCTGACGGGGATCGCCGCCTCTTCGATGAAGTCGATCATGGCGTCCGCCATCGAGACTTTCTCATTGTCGAAGCCGACGATGAAGCCCGCGGTGACGAGCATGCCGGCGGCGTAGATCTTGTGGATGCTCTCGGCGATGTTGCGCCGCGTGTTCTGCTTCTTGCGCATCGCGACCAGCGTCGCCGGATCCGGACTCTCGATGCCGACGAAGATGGCGAAGAAATTCGCCGCCCCCATCAACTCCAATAGCTCGGAATCATCGGCCAAATTGACCGAGGCTTCGGTCGATAATTCGAACGGATAGCCGTGGGTCCGCTGCCATTCGGCGAGCTTAGGCAGGAACTGCCGCAGCGACTTCTTGTTGCCGATGAAATTGTCGTCGACAAAGTCGAGATGACCGCGATAGCCCATCTTGTAGAGCGTCTCGAGCTCCACGAACATCTGCTCGACCGTCTTGGTCCGCGGCACGCGTCCGTACAACTCGATGATGTCGCAGAACTCGCAGGTGAACGGACAGCCGCGGGAATATTGCACACCGAGATAGAGGTAGTCCTCGAACTTGAGCAGGTCGAAGCGCGGCACCGGCGTCTTGGTGACGTCGGCCTGGAATTTCGGCGCGGTGAAGACGCCGGACCGTGCGCCGCCCTCCCAGGCCGCGATGAATTCGTCGATGACGCTCTCGGCCTCGCCGAGCACCCGGAAGTCGGCCCGCTCATAGATGTGGGGGCTGGAGGTGGGATCGGGACCGCCGACGACCACCGGCTTGCCGGCCGCGCGGCAGAGTTCGATCAGACGCAGCGTATCGGCCTGCTGCGGCATCATTCCGCCGGTGAAGACGACGTCGGCCCAGGCGAGATCTTCGTCACCGAAGGAGGCCGTGTTGCAGTCGATCAGCCGGACCGTCCAGCTCTCTGGTAGCATGGCGGCAACGGTGATCAGGCCCAAAGGGGCGGCCGGGCGCTTCACGCCCAACACTTTGCAGGATTCGCCGAAGGTCCAGAAGGACTCTGCCGAGAACAGCGGATAGAGCATCAGCACGTTGTAGGGGGTCGGCACCTTCATGGAACTCCTTTTGGCGTTGGCCTAGTGTACCAAAGCGCTGACATCTTGCACCCCGGCAAAAGGGACAAACTGTCGCCTGTCGGAACCGTCGCGCCAAGCCACATTGTCGGCGTTCAGGGCGGGGGCGTCGCCCGCCAGCCGCAATTTCCGGTGGCTCACGACACCGCCCGATCCAAAATCCTCCCGCGGCAGCGACAATCCTTGCCGGCAACCCTCGGACTGTTGATTTGAACGGTTCCAGTTTGCCGGACACAGTGCGCCCCTGAGTTCAATCGGTGGATTGGGCCAATCAGGGGACTGCGATGGCAAACCTAACAATCAACGGAAAAACCTTCACCCTCGACGTCGAGCCGGATACGCCGCTGCTCTGGGCGATCCGCGAGAATGCCGGCCTGACCGGCACTAAATACGGTTGCGGCATTGCACAATGCGGCGCCTGCACCGTTCACATCGAAGGCGTCGCCACCCGCTCCTGCGGCGTTTCGGTCAGCGAGGCCGAGGGCAAGAAGATCACCACGATCGAGGGGCTCGCCTCGGGCGATTCGCTGCACAAGGTGCAGGAAGCCTGGATCGCCCAGGACGTGCCGCAATGCGGCTATTGCCAGAGCGGCATGATCATGGCGGTGGCAGCGCTGCTGAGCGAGAAGCCGAAGCCGACCGACGCCGATATCGACGAGGCCATCACCAATATCTGCCGCTGCGGCACCTTCCAGCAGGTGCGCGAAGCGATCCACACGATCGCAAGCGCGTAAGGATCCCCAACATGAACAAGCATGTTTCGCCGCGGCTCAACCGCCGCGCCTTCGTCATCGGCACGGCCGCAGTCGGCGCCGGCCTCGCGATCGGCCTCGACATTCCCTTCGGCGGCCCCGCCGTGGTCCGCGCCGCCGATGGATCGCCCGAGATCGGCGCCTGGGTCGTGGTCAGGCCCGATGACACCGTCGTGATTCGCATCGCTCGCTCCGAAATGGGCCAGGGCTCGCTGACAGGCCTCGCCCAGCTCGTCGCCGAGGAGCTCGAATGTGATTGGAATAAGGTCACGACCGAATATCCGACACCGGGCCAGAGCGTCGCGCGCAAGCGCGCCTGGGGCGATTTCTCGACCGGCGGCAGCCGCGGCATCCGCTCCTCGCAAGACTATGTCCGCAAGGGCGGCGCCGCCGCGCGCGTGATGCTGATCCAGGCCGCCGCCGACGCATGGAAAGTGCCGGCCTCGGAATGCGCAGCCGAGAACAGCGTCATCACCCATACGCCATCCGGCAAGACCACGACCTACGGCAAGGTCGCCGAGGCTGCGGCGAAGCTGACGCCGCCATCGGACGTCAAGCTGAAGGATCCGAAGGATTGGAAGCTGATCGGCAAGGGCGTGAAGCGGCTCGACACGGTCGACAAGACCACCGGCGCCATGGTCTACGGCGCCGACGTCAAGCTGCCGGGCATGCTGAATGCCGCGATCAAGGACTGCCCGGTGTTCGGCGGCAAGTTGAAGAGTTTTGACGAAGCCAAGATCGCCGGCATGAAAGGCGTCAAGAAGGTCGTCAAGGTCGGCGATACCGCGGTCGCGGTCGTTGCCGACACCTGGTGGCACGCCAAGACCGCGCTGGAGGCGCTGCCGATCGTCTGGGACGAAGGCGACAACGCCAAAGTTTCCAGCGCGTCGATTGCGAAGTGGCTGGCCGAGGGCCTCGACGACAAGCAGCCGGCCTATGTCGGCAACAAGAATGGCGATGCCAAGGCGGCGATTGCCGGCGCGGCCAAGAAGATCGAGGCCGTCTACAGCTATCCCTATCAGAACCACGCCACGATGGAGCCGATGAACGCCACCGCGCTCTACACCGCGGACAAATGCGAGGTCTGGTGCGGCACGCAGAATGGCGAGGCGGCGTTTGCTGCGGTGCTCGAGGCTTCCGGCCTGCCGGCCGAGAAGTGCGACGTGCACAAGGTGATGCTGGGGGGCGGTTTCGGCCGGCGCGGTCAGACCGACTATGTCCGTCAGGCGGTCCTGATCGCCAAAGAGATGCCGGGCACGCCGATCAAGCTGTTGTGGTCGCGCGAAGAGGACATGGCGCACGGCAGGTATCACCCCATCACCCAGTGCAAGTTGACCGGCGCGTTCGACGCCAACAACAATCTGGTCGCGTTGCACTACCGACTGTCCGGGCAATCGATCCTGTTCTCGCTTCGCCCCGAGGCGCTGCAGAACGGTATGGACCCGGCCGCATTCCAGGGTGTCGCCCAATCCGGCGAGGCCGCATTCGGCTATTCGGTGCCGAACCTGTTGGTCGAGCATGCGATGCGCAACCCGCACGTTCCGCCCGGCTTCTGGCGCGGCGTCAACGTCAATCACAACGCGATCTACATGGAATGCTTCATGGACGAGCTGGCCCAGGCCGCAGGCCAGGACCCGCTCGAATTCCGCCGCAAGCTGATGGGCAATCATCCCAAGCATCTGGCGGTGCTGAATGCGGTCGCGGAGAAGATCGGCTGGACCACGCCGGCACCGCAGGGCATCTACCGCGGCATTGCCCAGGTCATGGGCTATGGCAGCTATGTCGCCGGCGCCGCCGAAATCTCGGTAACCGACGGCAGCAAGATCAAGGTGCATCGCATCGTCGCCTCCACCGATCCCGGCTACGTCGTCAATCCGGCGCAGGTGGAACGGCAGATCGCGGGCTCCTTCGTCTATGGCCTCTCCGCGCTGTTCTATGGCGGCTGCACCGTCAAGGACGGCAAGATCGAGCAAACCAACTTCGACACCTACAACTCGATGCGCATCAACGAGATGCCGAAGGTGGAATCGGTGATGGTGCCGAGCGGCGGGTTCTGGGGCGGTGTCGGCGAGCCGACCATCGGCGTCGCCGCGCCGGCCGTGCTCAATGCGTACTTCGCCGCGACCGGCAAGCGCATCCGCTCGGTGCCGCTGCGCGACCAGAACATCACCTTTGCCTAAGTGAGCGCTGCGGCTTCCCCAACGGCAGCCGCAGCATTTTTCCGGACAAGACTCATGAATGTGCCGGTGACACGGCGGAATGCCGTCCTCGGCATCACTGCTGTGGCCACATCGCTCGCCGCCCCCTCGATCCTGCACGCGCAATCGCCGGGCCGCATCGTCGTGGTCGGCGGCGGCTTTGGCGGTGCCGCCTGCGCGAGGGCACTCAAACGCGCCGATGCGAGATTGCAGGTCACGTTGATCGAGCCGAACAAGACCTTCATCTCCTGCCCGCTCAGCAACGCGGTGATCGCGGGCCTGCGCAAGATGGAGGCGCAACAGTTCGGCTATGACAAGCTCACCGCCGAAGGCATCGGCGTCGTGGCACAGGCTGCAACGGCCATCGACACGCAAAAGCGTAGCGTGACGACGGCCGATGGCACGGCGTTTGGCTATGACCGCCTCGTGCTCTCGCCCGGCATCGACTTCCATCTCGAATCCCTGCCCGGCTACGACGCCGCAGCGGCGGAAAAGATGCCGCACGCCTGGAAGGCCGGCGCGCAGACGCTTTTGCTGCGCAGGCAATTGGAAGCGATGGCCGACGGCGGCACGGTCGCCATTGCAATCCCGGCCAATCCCTCGCGCTGCCCGCCTGCGCCTTATGAGCGCGCCAGCCTGATCGCGCATTACCTGAAGACGAACAAGCCACGCTCGAAAGTTCTGATCCTCGATGCCAAGGATAGTTTCTCCCAGCAGCGGCTGTTCGAGACGGCCTGGAAGGAGCTCTATGGCGAGATGATCGAGCGCGTCGCGCTGTCGCAAGGCGGCCGCGTGACTTCGGTTGATCCCGCGACCATGACGATCGTGACCGAGTTCGGCAACTACACGCCCGACGTCGCCAATGTCATCCCGCCGCAGCGTGCGGGACGCATCGCCGAGATCGCGGGCGCTACCGATGCGACCGGCTGGTGCCCGATCGATCCCGTGTCCTTCGAGTCGAAGCTCGTCAAGAATATTCACGTCATCGGCGATGCCTGCCTTGGCGGCGGCATTCCCAAATCGGCATCCGCTGCAAGCGCGCAAGGCAAGGCCTGCGCCAGCGCAATCGTCGCTCTACTCGCCGGTAGCGCACCGGAGCCGCCGCGGCTTATGGGTGTGTGCTACAACACCGTCGCCCCCGGTTACGGTTTTTCACTCGCCGGCACCTACCAGCCGAAAGGCGACATCTTCGCCGAGGTCGAGGGCGGCGCGACCAGCCCGGTCGACGCGCCGCGCGAGCTGCG
>NZ_JALBGZ010000397.1:0-5956 GCF_023006515.1 Bradyrhizobium sp. PRIMUS42 | reverse complement strand
CAATCCGGCCCCGCCGGCTCAGGCCGCGCCCGCCGTGCCGGCACAACCACCGGCGCCGCCCGTTCAGGGATTTGACTGAGGCGGGAGCTTCACGCCGGAGTTGTCGGACGAAGTCGATCGACGGACGAGGCTTGCGCCCCGGTCTAGGGTTGGCCGAGGATCTTCTTCGCGGCGCGAAGATGCGGCTTGTCGATCATCTGGCCGTCGAGCCGCAGCGTGCCGGAATTGGGATTGCTCGCGAACGCAGCGATCACCTTCTCCGCCCAGGTCCGTTCGGCTTCCGTCGGCTCGAACGCCGCATTGACGATGTCGACATGCTTGGGATGGATCAGCGCCTTGGCCGAAAAGCCGTCGCGACGCGCGGCGCGCGTCTCCTGCTCGAGGCCTGTGAGATTGTCGATGTCGGTGTAGACCGTATCGATCGGCGCGACCTCGGCTGCGGCGGCCGCCATCAGGCAGAGATCGCGCGCGAGGCGATAGGGACTGTGGAACACGCCGCCCGAGGCTTTCTCGGTGGCACCGAGCGAGGCCGAGAGATCTTCCGCGCCCCACATCAGGCCGGCGAGGCGGGGGGAGCATCCCTTGTAGCTGCCGAGGCCGAAGATCGAGCCGGCGGTCTCCGTCGCGACGCAGACGATGCGCGTTGTGCCGACTGCGATGCCGGCCGCAACTTCCAGCGCTTCGAGCCAGGTCGCGATCTGCCGGACGTCATCGCCGCCCTGCGATTTCGGCAATACGATGCCGTCGGGCTTGCCGGGGATCACCGCGGCGAGATCGGCGAGCGTCATGCCGGTGTCCAGCGCGTTGACGCGGACATAGAGCTGGTGCGGGCCGCGAGAGCCCTTCAGCATCGCCAGAGTTAACCCGCGCGCCCCCGTTTTCTTCTCGGCGACGACGGAATCCTCGAGATCGATGATCAGCGCGTCGGCCTTGCCTTCGCTCGCCTTCTCGAATTTGCGTGGGGAATCGCCCGGCACGAACAGCATCGAACGCATCAGATCGGCCTCTTGTGCATCATCGCCGTGTTGTCCATCTCCGTGACGACCCGGGTCAGCAAGTGTCTGAATTCCTGGCCCACCGAAAAGTCTTCGAAATAAAGTCCGGCCATCGCGGTTTCCTCCCTGCGAAATAACGGCGCGCTCCTCGCGTCGCGCCGCATGACCCTATGCATGGTACACACACTTGATCGACAAATTCACGTATCTGTACCCGGTTTTTCAAGTTAAAGAACGCAAGCGAGGGCACGTCCGGGCGCAGCAATCGGCCACGGCCTTTGAGTGGGAAACGCGAAGAGGAGCGAGATTGCGCGGTCGCGGCTCCCGACCGGGAGATCAAGAATATGGATTTCGCGCTCACTGATCAGCAGGAAGCCATTCGCGACGCCATCGCCAAGATCTGCGAAGGCTTTCCCGACGCCTACTGGCTGAAAAAGGACCACGACGGCGGCTTCCCGCATGACTTCCACAAGGCGCTGGCCGACGCCGGCTGGCTCGGCATCTGCGTGCCGGAAGCCTATGGCGGCTCGGGGCTCGGCATCACGGAAGCTGCGATCATGATGCGCACCATTGCGGAATCGGGTGCCGGCATGTCCGGTGCGTCCGCGGTGCATATCAACGTGTTCGGTCTCAACCCGGTCGTGGTGTTCGGCACCGAGGAGCAGCGCAAGCGCATGCTGCCGCCGATGGTCGCGGGCCGCGAGAAGGCGTGCTTCGCTGTCACCGAGCCGAACACGGGCCTCAACACCACGCAACTGAAGACCCGCGCGGTCGCCAAGAACGACCGCTACATCGTCAATGGCCAGAAGGTGTGGATCTCGACCGCGCAGGTCGCGCACAAGATCCTGCTGCTGGCGCGCACCACGCCGCTGGAGGAGGTGCGATCGCCGACCCACGGTCTTAGCCTGTTCTACACCGATTTCGACCGCAACAAGATCAAGGTCCACGAGATCGAGAAGATGGGCCGCAAGATCGTCGATTCCAACGAGCTGTTCTTCGAGGATTTTGAAATTCCGATGGAGGACCGGATCGGCGAGGAAGGCAAGGGCTTCCAGTACATTCTCGAAGGCATGAACCCGGAGCGCATTCTGATCGCGGCGGAGGCGGTCGGCCTCGGCAAGCTCGCGCTGGCGCGAGCCACCGAATACGCCAAGACGCGCGTGGTGTTCAACCGTCCGATCGGCAAGAACCAGGGCATCCAGCATCCGCTCGCGGTGAACTGGGTCGAGCTCGAGGCGGCCTGGCTGATGGTGATGTCGGCGGCCTGGCAATACGACAAGGGCATGCCCTGCGGCGCTGCGGCCAATGCCGCGAAATATCTTGCGGGCGAGGCGGGCTTCTCGGCCTGCGAGCAGGCCGTGATGACTCATGGCGGCTTCGGTTACGCCAAGGAGTTCCACGTCGAGCGATATTTGCGCGAGGTCCTGATCCCGCGCATCGCACCGGTCAGCCCGCAGCTCGCGCTCAGCTTCATCGCGGAGAAGGTGCTGGGGCTCGCCAAATCGTACTGAGCGAGTCTTGCCGTGCTGCTATTCGGAGGCGATGCGTTCCATCGCCATGGCGCGTAGCCGGGCGCGCTGGATCTTGACGCCGTTGGCGCTGTCGGTGACGGGGAAGGCATCCACGACATAGATTCGCGCCGGTACCTTGTAGCCGGCGAGCCGGTCGCGCAGGTGCGCGATCAGCGCCTCCGGTATCGGCAGCTCCTGTGCCGGGATCACGAACGCGACGCAGCGCGCCTGGCCCTTCAGATCTACGGCGACCACCTGAGCGTCGGCCACACCGGCGCAGGATTTGAGCTCGTCCTCGATCTCGCCGGGGGCGACGAGGAAACCGCCGAGCCTCATCGCATCGCCCGCGCGGGTCTCGTAGACAAAGGAGCCGTCGCCGCGCATCCGGCCGATGTCGCCGGTGCGGAAGAACCCGTCGGCCGTGATCGCATCGCGCGTCGCATCCGGGTTGTTGAAATAGCCGAGGAAGCGCGATGGCGCGCTGATTTCGATTTCGCCGGAAACGCCGAACGACACAACCTCGCCGGTCTCGCTGTCGCGCACGCGCACTTTTGCGTCGGCGGACATCGGCCAGCCGCCGCCCTCGATCCGTTCGGCGAAGGCGTCTCCGGCACGGCCAATCGAGAACAGCGCCTGCACCTCGCTCGATCCGTAGAGACCGAACAACGGCAGGCCGCGCGCCTCGGCCGCCACGGCAAGCTCGCGCCAGCCAGGCTGGAACGCAGCGAAGCCGCAGACTTCCAGATGCTTGAATGGGCGTGGCGCACCGGTGAGGGCGAGGATACGGCGGAACATCTCGTCGGAGCCAAAGGCGTGCGTGATCCGGTGCTCGCTGAGAATCTTCAGGGCCGGCGCCGCCTCGAAGGCATCGAGCACATGGATGGCCGCGCCCGCCGCGACGAAGCCGAGCAGGCTTGTCATGCCAAAAGTGCCGCAGAACGGCAGCATGGCCAGCAGCGAGTGACGCTGCGGATCAAGCTTGAGCGCGTTGGCGACGGAGGTGGCGTGCGTGGCCAGCGTGCGCTGAGAATGCGCGACGAGCTTCGGCCCCTTGGTGGTGCCCGATGTGGTGTAAAGCAGGACCGGCAGGTCGATGTTGTCCTGAGCTGGCGGGGCGGGGGGATAAGCCCTGTCGAAGGCGTCGAAGCGCACGCAGGGCCAGTGCGCCGGGATCGCATCCGCGCCGATCACCGCGACCTTCTGCAGCGCGGGTGCCTCGTCCTTGCCAACATCGGCGAGGATCGCGGCGAAATCGATCGAGCGGAAGGCGGCCTCGACCACCATCAGCTTGGCGCCCGAGAGGCGGAGCAGATGCGCGACGTCGGCGCTGCGGTAGCGTGTATTGACGGCCGCGACGATCGCACCAAGGCGGGCGGCGGCGAACAGCAGCGCGAGCCATTCGATCCGGTTGACCAGCCAGATCGCGACCACGTCGCCCTTGCCGATGCCTTGCGCTGCAAGCCAGGCTGCGCTCTGCCCGATCTTGGCAGCGAATTCCGCGCGCGAAACCGATGTGCCGTCGAATACGAAGGCGGGATCGGCGGCGGCTTCGGTCCGGATCAGCGATTGCAGCGAAGACGCATTGGCACTCATGGCAACCGGAGTAACCTGATCGCGCAAACCTGTCTACTTGGTGCCGAACATCCGGTCGCCGGCATCGCCCAGGCCCGGCACGATGTAGCCGTGGTCGTTGAGCCGCTCGTCGATCGCGGCGGTCCAGATCGGCACGTCGGGATGTTCGCGCTGGAACTGCGCGATGCCCTCGGGGGCGGCGAGAAGGCAGACGAAGCGGATATCGCGGGCGCCGCGGGCCTTGAGCAGGGAGGCGCCGGCGCAGGCCGAGTTGCCGGTCGCCAGCATCGGGTCCATCAGGATCACGGTGCGGTCGGACAGGTCCTGCGGCGCCTTGAAGTAATATTCCACGGCCTGCAACGTCTCGGGGTCGCGGTAGAGCCCGATATGGGCGATGCGCGCCGAGGGCATCAGCGCCAGCATGCCGTCGAGGAAGCCGACGCCGGCGCGCAGGATCGGCGCCAGCGTGAGCTTCTTGCCGGCGATCTTGGGTGCCTGCATGGCCGCGATCGGCGTCTCGATCCCGACCAGCTCCAGCGGCAAATCGCGCGTCACCTCGTAGCCGAGCAGCATCCCGATCTCGTTCAGGATCTCGCGAAAGCTCTTGGTCGAGCGGTCCTTCTCCCGCATCAGGGAGAGCTTGTGCTGGACCAGGGGGTGGGCGACGACGTTGACATTGCCAGTGCTCATGAAACCGATCTACACGGTTCCCTCAAATTGCGCCAGATCAGCCGGGCCTTTTCCGCCGGACGGCTGGCCCCAGCCGGGCATTGCCACCGCCCTACGCGCCCGGTCGCTCGCCTTGTAGGCAGCCATGGTCAACTCGCGATCGATCGCCGTACGCATTGCGTCCATCGTGGGCTGACGCAGACGCTTCTTGGCAGTCGCATGCGACGGCTTGTGGATGGCGCGCAGCGCGGCGATGGTCTCCGCAAGGGTGACGTCGACGGCATCCAGCGCAACCACACGATCCAGGAACCCGGCGGTCAGCGCCTCCTCGGGCTCGTACATTTCACCGAGCGTGGCGGTGCGGCTGAGCCAAGCCGGATGCAGGCGGCTGCGCGCCAGTTCGATGGCAAAGCTCGGCGGCGCGATGCCGATCGCGACCTCATTCAGCCCCATGCGATGCCGCCCGCGCGCGCCCAGCCTGACGTCGCAGGCGAGCAGCAGGAACGTTCCCATCGGATAGGCGTGGCCTTCCATTACACCGACCGTCGGATGTGGAAACGACATCAGCCGCAGCGCAAGCTCCGCGCCGGCGCGGACCATTTCGAGGCTTCTGGCGGCATCGCCGGAGGCGAACACCTTCAAATCGAAGCCGGCGGAGAAGATGCCGGGTCGTGCCGAGCGCAGCACCACGATCTCGGCTTCCTTTTCGGCCCGGTCGAGGGCGGCGCCGATCTCGGCCAGCATGGTCGTCGACATCACATTGACCTTGCCGTCGTCGAGCCCGATCCGCGCGACGCCCTCGTTCACCTCAAAGCTCACTCCCACTGCCATTTGTCTCTCCTGTCATGGACCAGGCTTGACTGTGGGAGGCTGATGTAGACCAATCAATATAATTTCATGCGAAGGGGAGAGCGCCATGCCGGCCGTGCCGAAACACCGCCAGCCCATCATCAATGCCGCGGTGACGCTGTTCCGCCGCCAGGGATTTGCCCGGACCGGGCTGAACGACATCGTCGATGTCAGCGGCGCGCCAAAAGGATCGCTCTACCATTACTTTCCGGACGGAAAATCCTCGATCGCGGTGGCGGCTGTGGAGGAGGCGGGCCGCCGCGTGGCGGCGACGGTCACCAAGCTCGCGGAAGAATGCGGCTCGACCGGCGACCTCTTGCGCGCGCACGCAAGGTTGTTGGCAGGCTGGATGCAGGGCTC
>NZ_JALBGZ010000396.1:0-5981 GCF_023006515.1 Bradyrhizobium sp. PRIMUS42 | reverse complement strand
CTGAGCCGCGCGCGGCCCGCCACCCGCTCGAACAGGGGCACGCCGAGCTCCTGCTCCAGCAGCGCGATACGGCGCGAAATCGCCGGCTGCGAGCGGTGCAGGAATTTCGCGGCATTCGAGATCCCGCCCTTGCGATGAACGGTCAGAAAGGTGTCAAGGGCGTCACTGTCCATTGCGACCTCATGCAAAAAACTGATGTTGCTTGCAAGAATAACAAATTTGGCGGATGGCGAAAATGCTCCTAAGGCTGCATGGACGCACAATACGGAGACGAGCCATGACGAGCCAATTCGACAAGGCGATAGCGTTTCGCACGCTGCACGAGCGGCGTGGCGCCTTCGTCATTCCCAATCCATGGGATGCAGGTACGGCCAAGCTGCTTGCTGCAATGGGATTCGAGGCCCTCGCAACCACGAGCCTCGGGGTGGCCAACATGCTCGGCAACAGCGGCGTCAGTCTCGATGTCATCCTCTCCAACGCGCGCGCGATCGTCGATGCCACCGACCTTCCGGTCAGCGTCGATCTCGAAAATTGCGGGGCCGATGAGCCGAAACGTGCGGCCGAAGCTATACGACGGGCCGCGGAAGCTGGCGCCGTCGGCGGCTCGATCGAGGATTTCAGCGGCGACCGCGATCGCCCCATCTACGACTTTTCTCACGCCGTCGAGCGCGTCCAGGCCGCCGTCGAAGTGGCGCGCGCGCTGCCAATTCCGTTCACGCTGACGGCGCGGGCCGAGAACCTCCTGCACGGCCGCAAGGACATCGACGACACAATTCGCCGCCTGCAGGCCTTCGAAGCCGCGGGCGCCGACGTCCTGTATTCGCCCGGCCTGTACGACCTCGCCACGATCAGGACTGTCGTCTCCTCGCTCAGCAAGCCGTTCAACCACGTGATGGGCTTTGCTGACCCAACGTTGACAGTCGGGCAATTATCCGCCGCCGGCGTCAAGCGCATCAGCGTCGGCGGGGCCATGTCGCGCTACGCGCTCGCCGCGTTCCTGAACTGCGCGCACGAGATGAAGGACAAGGGATCCTTCACCTTTGTTCGCGACATGGCTCCGGTCGGCGAGCTGCGCGAGGCCTTCGCGTCGATCACTCCTCCTTGAAGCCGTATTCCGCCACGTTGCCGCTGGCGCCGTAATATTTGTACGGCAGGAACTTGCCGCTCATGGTGATCTTGACGCGGTCGCCCTTCGGGTTGGCGACGCGCTCCATTGCCATGTCGAAGTCGATCGCCGACATGATGCCGTCGCCGAACTCCTCCTCGATCAGCGCCTTCCAGGCCGGACCGTTCACCATCACCATCTCGTAAAAGCGGTAGATCAACGGATCGGTCGGCGGCATCGGCGTGCCGGTGCCGCGCATCGGCACCTCGTTGAGCATCGCAACTTCCGCCTTCGACAGGCCGAACAGCTCGCCGGCATTGGCCGCCTGCGGCTTCGTCAGCTTCATCTGGCCGAGTATGGCGCCAACGATCAGCACTTCGGAATAGCCGCCGATCTTGTCGCAGATGTGCTTCCAGCTCCATCCCTTCTCGCGCTTGATGTCGAGCAGCTTTTCGGTGAGGTCTTCGCGTTTCATGTCAGTGGCTCCTTGGTTAGGCATTGTGTCGGGCCTGCCGCTTTGGGAGGCATGAAACGTGCCAAAAAATGAGGCTAGCGCTTCACACCGGCCCCTTCGCGCGGCAATCCCTCGATAAATCCCCCGATTGCCTCGAGCACCGGCCGCTGATCGCCTGCGAAGAACCAGTGATCGTTGCCGTCAAGCTCGACGAACTCTGCGCCGCTGATCCGGCTCGCCACATCGCGACCGGCCGCGATGCGTACGGCCTGGTCGCCGCGCCGGTGCAGCACCAGCGTCGGCATAGTGATTTCAGGCAAGAGGTGCCGCACGTCGGCGTCGCGAAACGCCTCGAGCACGGCCGAGATACCGCCGGGACTGGAGGCTGCACGCAACAGCCCCGCCCACCAGGCGCGCGTCTGGGGATCGCCAGCAAGGCTCGGTGCAAAGGTTTCGATCCCGACTGGCCCACCCCATTGCGCGATCAGATGCTTGCTCCAGGCATCATACTGGCTGGCGCGCAGCGCGTGCGGATAGTCCTGCGACCAGGAGCCCTTGGCCAGCGCGCCGAACAGGATGAGCCCGGCCACGCGGCGGGGCTCGTCGACCGCGAACTTGATGCAGGCCGGCCCGCATTCGGACGCGCCGAACAGCACGATGCGGCGCGAGTCCACCGCCCGCAGCACGGTGCCGATATCCTCCGCGGTGACATCGATGCCAGGGGCCGATCCGACCCGGTCGGACAGTCCGATCCCGCGACGATCGAACACGATGAGGCGTCCGAGCTGCATCAATGACGCCAGGAATGTCCGGCTCGCAGGGTTCTCCCAGGCGCGCTCCACATGCGACACGAAGCCGGGCATCACCAGAATATCGAGCGGGCCGCTTCCGTAGGTCTGATAGGCCAGATGCACCCCGGCGCCTTTCACATAGCGCGTCACCGGGGCGGCATGAGGCGCCGCCGCGGGACTCATCAGCGCCTCGGTCTCGGCTTCCGGCGCAACCCCTAGCTCGTCGCGCAGCCGCTGCGTCAGGGCTGCGTGATGGCGCTCTGCCGCGCTTCGATCGCCGGCGAGCAGAAGACTGCGGATCAGATGCCGGCCATACACTTCGCTCAATGAATCGAGCTCAACCAGGCGTCCCGCATGCACAGTCGCGGCGAAATGATCGCCGGCGGCGTTCTTGTCCTGCACCAGACGCTCCAGTGCATGCATGAGCCGTCCCCGCAACGCCTCCCGGCGAAAGAAGGACCAATCGTCGAATTCGGGACAGTCGTCCAGAGCGAAGCCCGCAAGGAAGTCGCCCCGATAGATCAGACAGGCCTCTTCAAAGGCACCGCGATCGCAGGCGCTCTCGAACAAATGCGTATCGATCTTCAGCTCGACCGCCGGAGACCATCGGACGCTCGTACGGTCGGTCTCGAAAACCGACTGCCCGAGCGTGAGCTCGATGCGGTGCAGCAGGCGCCGCAATCGCGCAAGGCCGGTCTCGCGGGCAGCCTCGGGCCACAGCAGCGCAACAAGGACGTCGCGCGCGACGGCGCCCTTGGTCTCCGCGAGATAGATCAGCAGAGCAAGACCTTTGCGTAGGTTCAACTTGATCGGGCGGCCGTCAGCATGGACCTCCGGGAACCCGAATGTCTCCAGCGAGAAAGCCGTCATGAAATCCTCTCTCGCCTTGGGACGTCACCAGGGGACGCACAGGGGACGGCGCCGCGGTAGCCATCGGCCCAGATCGAGCTCGCTCGCCGGCGACCACCTCAAGCTTTGCATGCGGCACCGCCGGATCAGGCACAATAGGAAAAACCATGTTTTCGCGCTTCGCAATCCTGCTCTACGCAATCGTGAGCTATGCCGTATTCACGGCGTCATTTCTCTATGCGCTCGGTTTCGTCGGCAATTATGTCGTACCCAAGTCAATCGATCGGTCCCTCGACGTCGGCAGCCCTTCGACTGTGACCGAGGCCATCGTCGTCAACTTGCTGCTGATGAGCCTGTTTGCCATCCAGCATAGCGTCATGGCGCGCCCGGGCTTCAAACGCTGGTGGACCAAGGTTCTTCCCGTGGCCTGCGAGCGCAGCACCTACGTGCTGCTCTCCAGCCTGATCCTCCTGCTGTTGTTCTGGCAGTGGCGTCCGATCCCGATACCGATTTGGCAGACCAGCGGAATCGTGGCCTGGTTGCTGACCGGCGTCCATTGGCTCGGCTGGCTGATCGCCTTCGCCTCGACCCACATGATCGATCATTTCGACCTGTTCGGCCTGCGCCAAGCCTTCTCGGCGCTGCGCGGGACCGAGCTGCCCGGTCAATCCTTCAAGGCGCCGCTGCTCTACAGAATCGTGCGGCATCCGATCATGCTGGGCTTCTTGCTCGCGTTCTGGGCTACGCCCGAGATGACCGGCGGCCACTTGCTGTTCGCGATCGCGAACACAGCCTACATTCTGGTCGCGCTCCAGTTCGAGGAGAGGGATCTGATCGCGGAGTTCGGCGCGACCTATCAGCAGTATCGCCGGCGCGTTCCCATGCTGGTGCCCAGGATTTTCAGATCCCGCCGGACCGAAGATCGCCAGCCGCCTCGGCCTGTTGGAGCGCCTCGATGAACGCCATGCCCCCTATCCCCCGAATGTCCGCGGAAGCCGCCACATTCGCCGATACGCTCGATGGGCTTGACGTCGGCCTGTATCTCGTTGACGCGGACGCGCGTCTCATTCATGCCAATACTGCCGGGCAAGCCATTGTCGATGCGCGCGATATCCTGCTCGAAACCCGCGGGCACCTCGCGGCTTGCGACGTAACGGTCAACCGGACACTGCAACATTTTTTCGCCGCGGCCGGGCGGGAAAACGCGATCCTCGGCGCCAACGGAATTGCAGTGCCGATGATCGACCGGCATGGGCAGCGCCACGTCGCCCATGCCATGCCGTTGATCTCCGGCACGCGCCGGCGTGCGGGTGTGGCCTACAGCGCCGTGGCAGCATTGTTCGTTCGCAGGGCGGCGTTGACGATACCGCCTCGTTCCGAAGTGATCGGCAAAGCCTTCAGACTGACGCCCGCCGAGTTGCGCGTGATGCTCGCGATCGTGGAGCTCGGCGGCGTTCCCGAGGTGGCGGCGGCGCTCGGCGTCGCCAGTACAACGGTCAAGACGCATGTCCGTCGCCTGTTCGAAAAGACCGGTGCGGCGCGCCAGGCCGATTTCGTCAAGCTCGTCGCGGGATATGCGACGCCATTGAGAGAACATACCGAATATAGACAATCCGTTGGAGCGCGGCGATGAAAGCAATTCTGTGCCATTCCTTCACTGGACCGGGCGATTTACGCCTTGATGAGATCGATGCGCCCAAACCTGCCGTCGATGAGATCCTCATCGACGTGCATGCCGCCTCGGTGAGCTTCATGGACCAGCTGCTGGTCTCGGGCCTCTATCAGATGCGGCCGCAGATACCCTTCGTGCCCGGCACGGAAGCAGCCGGTGTCGTCGTCGCGGTCGGCGACAAGGTCACAAGGTTCGCGCCCGGCGACCGCGTGGCCTGCAGCAGCTGGACCGGCGGCTACGCCGAACGGATGATTGCCAAGGAATCGAAGAGTGTGCGCCTGCCGGATGGTGTCGCGTTCGAAGCGGCGGCAACGGTGCTGCACAATTACGGCACGGCCTATTATGCCCTGGTCGGGCGGGCACGAGCCGAGCGCGGCGAAACGCTGTTTGTCACTGGTGCGGCCGGCGGGGTCGGACTTGCCGCCGTCGACCTGGGCCGCCATCTTGGCCTGCGCGTCGTCGCCGGTGTCGGCTCCGACGACAAGGCGGCCCTGATCCGCGACTACGGCGCCAGCGAGGTCATCAACTATCGCAGCGAGGATCTGCGCGACCGGATCAAGGCGATGACCGGCGGCGACGGCATCGATATCGGCTTCGACAATGTCGGCGGCGCGATCTTCGAGCAGATGGCCCGGCTGATGGCATGGGGCGGACGGCTGATGCCGATCGGTTTCACCGGCGGCGAGATTCCGTCCCTCCCGATGAACCTGCCGCTGCTGAAGAACTATTCCATCGTCGGCGTGTTTGCCGGTGCCTGGGCGGAGAAATTCCCGCACGAAGGCGCGGGCATGAATGACACGTTGATGCAGTTGCTGGCCGACGGACAAATTCGCCCGCATATCGATCGTATCCTCCCCTTGGAGGAGGTCGGGGACGCCATGCGCGCCGTGGCCAGCCGGACGGTTCAGGGGCGAATTGTGCTCAAGATCAGGTAGAGTGCGCCAAAGACGAAGAGAGAACCGATGACACCGATCATCATCGACAAGCGCTATTGCGGTCCTCCGAACTCCGGCAACGGCGGTTACGTCTGCGGCCGGCTCGCCCGCCACATTCCCGGCGGCGCGGAAATAACGCTGCGCGCCCCGCCGCCGCTGGACACGCCGCTCGATG
>NZ_JALBGZ010000395.1:0-5995 GCF_023006515.1 Bradyrhizobium sp. PRIMUS42 | reverse complement strand
AGACCGGCGAGCGCGCGCTGCTCAATCTCGGCCACACTTTCGGTCACGCGCTGGAAGCGGCGACCGGCTTCTCCGACCGCCTGTTCCATGGCGAGGGCGTCGCGATCGGCATGACGCTGGCGGCGCAGTTCTCGGCAAAGCTCGGCATGATCGGCGAGGCCGATGCGGCACGCGTCGAGCGGCATCTGATCGACGCCGGCCTGCCGACACGGTTGCAGGACATCGCGGGCTTTGCGCAGGAAGGGCTCGCCGATGCCGACGCGCTGATGGCGCTGATGGGGCAGGACAAGAAGGTCAAGCGCGGCAAGCTCACCTTCATCCTGCTGGAAGCCGTCGGACGCGCGGTGATCGCGAAGGATGTCGAGCCGGCCCCGGTGCGCGATTTCCTCAAAGAGAAGCTCGCGCAGAAGGTTTGACGCGCGGCCGATTATTTCCGTTGAGTGGTGCATGGACTGGCTCGGATTCACCATCGTCGTCCTCTGCCTGCTGGTTTCGGCGTTCTTCGCCGCCAGCGAGACCGCGCTGACCGGCGCCTCGCGCGCCAGCATGCTCCGCCTCTCCAAGCAGGGCAATCACGACGCCGACGTCGTCTCGGACCTGCTCGACATGCGCGAGCGCCTGATCGGGGCGCTGCTGCTCGGCAACAACATCGCCAATATCGGCTCCTCGGCGATCGCGACCGCGATCTTCACGGCCTGGTTCGGCGATGTCGGCGTGCTCTATGCGACCGGCGTGATGACCGCGCTGGTCGTGATCTTCGCGGAGGTGCTGCCGAAGACCATCGCCATCAACGCGCCCGATCGGGTCGCGCTTGCGGTCGCACGCCCGATGCGGCTGACCATGTACGTGCTGGGGCCGCTGCTGCGCATCGTCGAAGTCATCGTGCGCCTGCTCATGCGCCTGTTCGGCCTCGCCGGCGAGCACCAGGCGATCCTGTCGCCGACCGAGCGCCTGCGCGGCGCGGTCGACCTGCTGCACCACGAGGGCAAGTTCGAGAAGCATGATCGCGACATGCTCGGCGGCCTCCTGGACCTGCGCGAGCTCCAGGTCTCCGACGTCATGATCCATCGCACCGAGATGATGATGATCAATGCCGACCTGCCGCCCGAAGAGCTGGTGCGCGAGGTGCTGGCGACCGAATACACCCGCATTCCGCTGTGGCGCGAGAAGCCCGAGAACATCATCGGCGTGCTCCATGCCAAGGACCTCCTGCGCGCGATCCGTGCGTCGGACGGCGACACCTCGCGCATCGACGTCTCCACCATCGCGCTGCCGCCCTGGTTCGTGCCGGAGATGCGCCCCGTCTCCGAGCAGCTCAAGGCGTTCCGCCGCCGCAAGACCCATTTCGCGCTCGTCGTCGACGAGTACGGCGAAGTCGAGGGCCTTGTGACGCTGGAAGACATTCTGGAAGAGATCGTCGGCGACATCTCCGACGAGCACGACGTCGTGGTCGCGGGCGTGCGCGCCCAGCCGGACGGCTCGGTCGTGGTCGACGGCTCGGTGCCGATCCGCGACCTCAACCGCGCCATGGACTGGCATCTGCCCGACGAGGAGGCAACCACCGTCGCCGGCCTCGTCATCCACGAGGCGCGCTCGATCCCCGACCGCGGCCAGAGCTTCACCTTCCACGGCTTCCGCTTCCGCGTCCTGCGCCGCGAGCGCAACCGCATCACCGCGCTCCGTATTTCACCGGTGCCGCGCGATGCGGAGCTGGAAGAGGCCAAGCCGAGGCGGGCCGGGACGTCGTTCTAAGCTCTCTGTCCTCTCCGTCATTCCGGGACGATGCGAAGCATCGAACTAGGGTGCGCCCTTGCGCACCCGAGAATCTCGAGATTCTGGGTTCGGCTCTTCGAGTCGCCCCGGAATGACGGGGTTAATTCTCCCCCGGCGCCTGAGCCTGGATCGCCAGCGCGTGCACGCCGCCGGAGAGTTCCGCGGCCAGCGCCGAATTTATCATGCGGTGGCGGTCGACCCGGCTCTTCCCTTTGAAGGCGGCAGACACGATATACACACGGAAGTGCGTCTCGCCGCTGGGCCGATGGCCGGCGTGGCCCTCATGCAGATGTGACTCGTCCACGACTTGCAGACTTTCGGGCGTGAAAGCTTCCTGCAACTTGTTGCTGATAGTGTCTCTCATAGCCATGTGTGTGCCATTAAGGTGCGCGTACTCACTCCGTCAATTGCCGGGGTTTGCCGCTAATTGCAATGTCAAGACTTGAAGGTTTTTGCATTGCGTAGTCAAAGTCAGCCATGCCGATCGATTCATCAAAGTTCTTCGACTCCATCCGCGTCAAGCCGCGCGGCAAGCAGCCGGAAGTGAAGCCGCGCGATACCGCGGTTGGTTGCGAATGGGCCGGATGCCAGAACAAGGGCGCGCATCGCGCACCCAAGGGCCGCGATAACCAGCGCGAATACTGGCACTTCTGCCTGGATCACGTGCGCGAGTACAACCAGAACTACAATTTCTTCTCCGGCATGAATGCCGACGCGGTTGCGCGCTACCAGAAGGATGCGCTGACCGGCCACCGCCCGACCTGGAAGATGGGCGCCAATGGCGGCAAGAAGGGCGCGGAAGCCGAGATCGATATGGCGTCCGATCCATTCAGCATGTTCAGCGAGATCAACGGCCGCGCCAGCTGGCGGAAGGGTCCCGAAGCGGAGCCCAAGGCCGAGACGCGCAAGGTGATGAACGCCGAGCGCAAGGCGCTCCAGGTCATGGGCCTCGGCCCCAGTGCCACGCTCGCCGACGTCAAGGCCAAGTACAAGGCGCTGGTGAAGCAGCACCACCCCGACGCCAACGGCGGCGACCGCTCCACCGAGGACCGCCTGATCGAGATCATCAAGGCGTATAATTATCTGAAGACGGTGGTGCGGGAGGCGTAAGGCTACGCCTCCGGGAAGGACAGTTCGCAAACCAGTCCTTCCGGCCGCCACTGCCGGGTAACTCGTCCCCGCAAAGTCCGGATGATACCGTCGACGGCGCCGATCCCGAAGCCCGTGCGCGTCGGCGGCTCGTTGACCCGAGGACCGCCGCGCTCTGACCAGCGCAGCACGAGCGGCTCCGCGTCAGTGGTCTCCCAGTGAATCTTCAGCCTGCCCGACGGGGTCGACAGCGCCCCGTATTTGGCAGCGTTGGTGGCCAATTCGTGCACGGCGACCGCGATCGACTGGGCGAGCGTGGCCGGCAGACGGATATCGTCACCCGCGATGCGGATGCGTTCGCCGTCTCCGCTTGCGTACGGCCGGAGTTCCTCTTCGACGATCGTCTTCAGGCTGGCACCGGTCCAGCGCGACGCCGAGAACAGCCTCTGCACGTTGGCAAGCGCGCTGAGCCGGCCTTGAAACGCCGCCTGGAATTCCGCAGCGGTCTCGGCCTTCGTCAGCCGCAGCATCGCCTGGGTCACCGCGAGCAGATTGTTCGAACGATGGTCGACCTCGTAGGCGAGGAGCATCATCCGCTCCTCGGCCTGCTTGCGGGCCGTGATGTCGACCAGCATGTTCACCGCGCCAACCAGTCGGCCGCGTTCGTCGCGCAGCGGCGTCGGATAGGGCATGAAGCAGATCCGGGAACCGTCCGGCCGTTCGGCCACAGCCTCGACATCGCGGACCGGCCGGTTCTGCTTCAGCGCGATGGCCATGGGGCACTCATCGTGGGGGAGCGGCGTGCCGTCGGGCAGATAGAGCTTCCATGTCACGCACCACATCTCGCCGACCTTCGGCGTGCGTCCGGCAAAATCGATGCAGGCCTGATTGAAGAAGGTGATGCGGCCCTCTGCGTCGGTCGTGTAGATCGCGGCCGGCAGTGCCTGGAGCAAGTCCTGGAATCGCCTCTCGGAATCCGCGCCGGCAGCGCTCCTGCTCGCTACCTGCCTGGCGATCTCCCCGATCCTGGCCTCGTCAGATTGTCCAAGCAAGTCCAGCATCGCATTCCTCGACGGGGCCAGATCATGCAATTCGCTGCAGGCAAATACGTTCCATGGCCAATCGGAGACGTGAGGATCCTCCTTAACCCAGAGATAGTTCAGGACTTCGCCTGCACGACAGTGGCGCAGGATGGGCAAAGCGACTTGTCCGCCGTAGCTCGAAGAGCGAAGGCCGAAGCGTGCCCCCACTTCTGTTGCCGTTTCGGATTGATGGTGGGCACAGCGCAAGCGCGCCTATCTCCGCGAACCAACATGCCTTTGTTGCGAGTGAGCCGCCAGAGATGGCGGGAGTAAATACCTGAGGGATTGACTATTGAAGAATGGAAACGGCGGGAGGGCGATTGAGTCCAGAGTTGGGGCGGCGCTTTCCGCACGCCGCACGCATCTCCGCCGACCTCGCCCCCGCGCGCGGTCACCCCTTGCGCTTCACCGTCGGGAAGTCTCTGACCGCACCTCCGCGCCGCGTGCCGCACTCGTCCAAAATTAACTTTCGGCTAAAGCAACATAGGATTCACATATGTAGGTGCTGGAACGACGTCGGCGGATTTCAGTGGCGATTGCATCATTTTCCCGATTGGTCCAATGGCTGACCATGATCCAAGTCTTATTCAAAAGCTTGGTTGGGAGCTTTACACGACATGCGTGAACACCATGGTCGAGCGGCTGACGCCGCTGTGCTGCTGCGTGAGCGTCTAGAACAGCTCACTTCTCAATTGTCCGAATTGGAAAGTCTTCGCGCCCGCGTGCTTGAGGCGGAGCGGAGCGCACTCATCACCGCCGATTCCGATCCGCTTTGGTTGCCATCTTTTGGAGCTGCGTCGGCACGTCAAGCGGTGCGATATCGTGTGCGCAGACGCAAATGGAACGAAGGGATATCAGGTGATCAGTTAGCGCACCCACTCCGCTAACAGCCGCTCGCGATGCTGCAGGTGCAAGGCTTGCGTCTCGCGCATTGTGGTCAGGAACGCCCGCGCATTGTCAGTGTCGCGTCCCTTGCGCTCCCGCCCCGCGATAAGGGCCTCCTGCTTGGCAGGATGACCCTCGCCGAGCGCGACGTGGCGCTCGACCATAGCCAAATCCCGCAGGCGCATGGCGAAGGCAAGCGGGCAGGTCCTGCTCGCCTCCATGCCTTCAATATGAGGCGATGGGCCACGATCGCGGCCTGAGCCGCCCGCAAAGGGCGACAACTACAAACTTGGCCAGCGATTGCCGTGGCTTCGGCCTTCTCTTCTGGCGTCCTCAATCCCAACAGCCGATAACGCAACGGGCCCACAAGGGGAGAGGAGAAGAACGCTCCGCCATACCTCACGCCTCCGGCATCGCCCCCACATAGGACGAACTCGGGCGGATCAATCGTCCCGTGCGCTGCTGCTCGCGCGCATGCGCGGTCCATCCCGCGGCGCGCGCCATCGCGAAGACCGGCGTGAATGCCTGGCGTGGGATCGCCAGCGCGTCGAGGAGGATCGCCGTGAAGAACTCGACATTGGTCTCCAGCGGCCGTTCCGGATTCTTCTTGCGCAGCGCGCTGCGGATATAGGCTTCGACCTCGCCGGCAAAGGGCAGGTCGGCGCCGTCTGCTGAAAGCCGCTCGATCGCGGTCTTGAGCACGTCGGCGCGTGGGTCGCGCACGCGATAGACGCGATGGCCAAAGCCCATCAGCCGCTCGCCGCGGGCCAGCGCCGCGTCCACCCATGGCTTGATCCGCTCGCTCGAGCCGATCGCGTCCAACATCTCCAGCACCGGCTCCGGCGCGCCGCCATGCAGAGGGCCGGTCAGTGCGCAATAGCCGGCGGTGACGGCGGCGAACAGATCGGCCTGCGTCGAGGCCACCACGCGCGTGGTGAAGGTCGAGGCGTTCATGCCGTGATCGCAGACCGTGACGAAATAGGCATCGAGCGCCGCGACCTCGCGCGGCTCCGGCGCGGCGTCACGCAACATCCGCAAGGTGTCGGCGGCATGGCTCGCATTGGGATCGGGTGCGACCGGCTCGAGCCCCTTGGCGCGCCGGACCAGCGCGCCTGCGATCACCGGAAACGCGCCGACGATCGTCGCCTCATGCTCCAGCCCGTTCT
>NZ_JALBGZ010000394.1:0-6018 GCF_023006515.1 Bradyrhizobium sp. PRIMUS42 | reverse complement strand
CGCAGCGCCAGCGTATCGCATTTGAGCTGCACCGGCGACACGTTGACCGCGACGCGCACATGCGCCGGCCAGGTCGCGGCCTCGTTGCAAGCCATCCGCAGCACCCAGTCGCCGAGCTCGTTGATCAGGCCGGTATCCTCGGCGACCGGAATGAACTCCGCCGGCGACACCATGCCACGCTCCGGATGCCGCCAGCGCAGCAGCGCCTCGCAGCCCGAGACCTCGTTGGTACGCAGGTCGACCAGCGGCTGATAGTGAATCTCGAAGCCGCCGTTCACCAGGGCCTGCCGCAGGTCCTGCTCCATGCTCAGGCGCGCCTTGGCGCTCGCATCCATCTCCGGCTCGAAGAAACGGTGGCTGCGACGCCCTTGGGCCTTCGCGCCGTACATCGCGAGATCGGCGTTCTTGACGAGCTGGTCGAGATCGGTGCCGTCCTGCGGCGCCAGGGCAATCCCGATGCTTGCGTCGGTGGAGAGCTGATGGCCGAGACAATGAAAGGGCTGCCGGATGGCCTGATAGATGCGGGTTACGAACGACAGCACATCGGCAGGAGACTGGATTGCGGTCTGGATCACGGCGAACTCGTCGCCGCCCAGTCGCGCGATCAGGTCGTCCTGCTTGAGGCAGCCGCGGAGGCGGCCGGCAATCGCCTTCAACAGCTCGTCGCCGACGTGGTGGCCAAGCGAATCGTTGATGCCCTTGAATTCGTCGACGTCGATGTAGAGCAGCGCGAACTGTCCGTCGTCGGCGGCCTTCGCCAGCTCGCGTTCGATCTGCTCGCGGAACAGCGTGCGGTTCGGCAGGTCGGTCAGCGCATCGTAATGCGCCATGTGCGCGATCTTCTCGTCGGCGCGCCGCCTCTCGGTGACGTCCTCGACGACGTTGATGATGTAGCGTGGCTCGCCGGACTTGTCGCGGATGCCGATCCTCCGGGAGGTGATGTAGCGGCGTCCGATGGCCGGGGTGTTCCAGATGTGCTCGTCCAGGAACAGCCCGTCCGGCGACTGCAGCAGCCGGTCGTCGTCCCGGGTGATGATCTCGGCGTCCTCTGCCGGATAAAGGTCGAACACCGTCCTGCCGACGATCGTCTCATGGGTCTCGTCGAGCTGCTCCTCGGCGACCTGGTTGGCCAGGAGGTAGCGCCGCGTCTGGGCGTCCTTCACGGTGATCCGCGAGGGGATATGGTCGATGATCTCGCGCAGGAAGGTGTAGTTGCGGTCCCGCTCCTGCTCGAGGTTGCGGCGTTCGGTGATGTCCTCGATCGTGGCGACCCATCCACCCTGCGCGAGCGGGGTATTGATGACCTGGAAGGCGCGGCCGTCGGCCAATAGATGCGTTCTCGTGGAGACCGTGCCCTCGCCAACGATCCTCATGACCTCGGCGCAGAGTTCCTCGACATTGCCGTCGAACGCGCCACGTTCCTTGCGATGGTACATCGCCTCACGGATGTGGCAGCCGGGCTTGATGACGTCGTGGGAGAGACCGAACATCTCGGCATAGCGGCGGTTGCAGGTGACGATGTAGCCGCTCGCGTCATACAGGATCAGCCCCTGGGTCATGTTGTTGAGGGCGGTGTCGAGCCGCAGCCGCTCCGCTTCCAGCCGTTCCTGCGCTTCGCGGTTCTGCCGGTTGATCTGGCGAATGATCAGATAGAGGATCAGCGCGATTACGCCGGCCGAGAAGCCCGCCGTCGCGACCGTGAAGCCGGTCTGCTGCCGCCAGTCCGCAAGCGCTGCCGCCATGGTGTTGGTGGCGACGATGACCAGCGGGAAATGCGTCAGTGACGCAGCAGAGCCGAGCCGCTCCTCGCCATCGAGCGGGCTCCTGACGCGAAGCGTGTGCTGACCGCCCTCGCTCAGCACCTTATGCATCAGCGGCGCATCCTTGTAGCTCCGTCCGATCAGCTCTTCGCGATGCGGATAGCGCGCCAGCATCTTGCCCTCGCGGTCGAACAGCGAGATGGCGGTGCCCTCGGCGAGCGCGACGGATGCGAAATAGTGCTGATAGCTGTCCGGATCGATCCGGCGTACCATCGCGCCGAGGAAGGTGCCGTCCGCGCCGTTCAACCGGCGTGCGACGACGGTGGTCCATTTGTTGATGATGAAGCTGCGGACGGATTCGAGCAGCACCGATTCGGACTGCGGATCCGTCTTGAACGTCTGAAAGTATGCCCGGGATGAAATGTTGATCTTGGGCAGCGGCTGGGCCCGCGACCAGTTGATCAACTCGCCGTCGGCATCGTAGATCGCGATATCGCCGAGATAGGACACCGAGCTGATCTTGCTGCGCAGCATCTGGTTCGTCGCCGATCCCGACATGCGCTCGCGGAACGTCGTTGGCGAGATGATCTCCGCCAGGTTCATCTGCCCGATCAGATCGGCAGCGACGACATCGGAATCCTCAAATTGCTGGTCGAAGTGGCGCGCGATCAGCTTAACCGTGTTTTCCAGCTCGCGCTCGCGATTGACCAGGGTGCGCTCGCGAAATTCGCCGACGGCCACGGCCGTCACGGCGAAGATGCCCGCGACCAGCAACACGCCGCACAGGGTCAACCACAGGACAGGACCACGCCGCGCCAAGACCTCCCAGCCGTTCCTCGCGGCTAGAGACATTCCGGCTGCCATCGTGGAAAAGACCTGGCGCATTCCCCCCTCCCTGGAGGAACACGAATACACCGCACAAATGGCCTAAACCTTAGGAAAGCCAGTTACCTAAGCATTAATCCGGTTGCGCAACCGCGTCCGCATGTAGCCGGGCGGGAATCGCGTCACGGTTGTGCGGCGTGCGTAGCGACTGCTGCGCTGCATCGTTAACCGCGGCTTAATGCGAGCTGCCGCCGCTCTTGTCGCCGGCGGGATTGCGCAGCCGTCCGACCACGCCGGTCGGAAAGAAATAGACGCTGGCGATGAACAGCAACCCGAGCCACAGCAGCCAGCGGTCGGGATGCAACAGCCCCGGCAGCAGCGGCAGGCCGGCTTCCGATGCCGCCGTGGAGGCGACGCCCATCAGCGACTGCAAATAGTTCTGGGCGAGGATGAAGATGCTGGCGCCGATGATCGCGCCGTAGATCGTGCCCATGCCCCCGATCACGACCATCAGCAGGATGTCCAGCATGATCGAGAAGCTGAGCGAGGTATCGGGACCGGCATAGCGTAGCCACAGCGCGTTCAAGATGCCGGCGCCGGCGGCGACCAGCGCGGCGAGGCAATTGGCGTAGGTCAGGTGGAATACCGTGCGAAAGCCGAGCGCCTCGGCGCGAAAACGGTTCTCGCGGATGGCCTGCAGCACGCGCCCGAACGGCGAGTTCACGACGCGCAGCAAAGCGAGGATCATCAGGGCCGAGACGGCGAACACCAGGTAGAAGGTCAGGATGCGGCCGTTGACCTCGAAGCCGAACAGGTTTTTCGAGATCAGCACGGTGCCGGGGCGCAGCAGCTCCGGCAGCTGGAAGCTGCGCCCGTCCTCACCGCCGGTCAGCCAGGAGAGCTGCGAGGCCAGCACCTGGAAGGCAGAGGCGACCGCGAGCGTGATCATGGCGAAGAAGATCGCGGCCACGCGCAGAGAAAACAGCCCGATGGCGAGCGCGAGCAGGGCCGCGAGCGGCAGTCCGACGACGATGCCGGTTGCGACCGCCGCCCAATTGGGGCCCATCCCATACAGCGCGATCGCGATCGCGTAGCTGCCGATGCCGTAGAACATGGTGTGGGCGAACGACACCGAGCCGGTATAGCCGAGCAGGAGATCGTAGGAGGCGACCAGCGCCGCGAAGACGCAGATCTTGGCCGCGACGTTCAGGGCCTTGGCGCCCGGAAACAGGAACGGCGTCGCCGCCAGCGCCAGGATGATGAGGACGAGAACGAGCGTGAGGACGCGGCTGCGCGGCGGGTCGCCGGAGAGGATCATCATCGGCTGGTCACCGCATAGAGGCCGCGCGGGCGCCACATCAGAATGGCGACCATCAGCAGGATGTTGGAGACGAGGGCGAGTTTCGGCACCAGGAAGCCGCCGTAATTGGCGACCATGGCCACGAGGATCGCGCCGATGAAGCAGCCGCCGATCGACCCGAGCCCGCCGATGATGACGACAATGAAAATCAAGACGGTGAGGTCGTCGCTCATGGAGGCGTGGACCTGCTCGCGATAAAGCGCCCACATCACGCCGCCGAGGCCGGCCAGTGCCGATCCCGTCATGAACACGCCGAGGAACAGCCGGCGGATGCGATAGCCCAATGCCTCCACCATCTCGCGGTTCTCGACGCCGGCGCGGATCAAGAGGCCAAGCTTGCTGCGATTGAGCACGAGCTGGATCGCGATGAAGATGGCAAGCCCGATCAGCATCGCCAGCACACGGTACTTTGCAATTGCGACATCGCCGAGGATGAAGGAGCCACGCAGCGAGGTCGGCAGCGGCATCGGGATGATCTGCGGTCCCCACAGCGCATAGAGCGTCTGCTCGGCGACGATCAAGCCGCCGGTCGTCATCAGGATCTGCTTCAGATGCTGGCCGTAGACCGGCAGGATCAGCACGCGCTCGACGACCAGGCCGAGCGCGCCGGACACGGCCATCGACAGCAGCGCGGCCGGGGCGAGCACCGCGAGATTCATCCACAGCGAATCCGCCTGCATGGAGGCCGCGAACGGCGCCAGCACGAGCGTGGCGACATAGGCGCCGACGGCGATGAAGGCACCGTGGCCGAAATTAAGCACGTCCATCAGGCCGAACACCAGCGTCAGGCCCGAGGCCATGATGAAGATCATCATGCCCATGGCGAGGCTCGCGGCGGTCAGCGTCAGCCAGGAGCTGGTCGATCCAATCAACGGGATCATGAGCAGCGCGAGCGCGATCGGCAGCAGGATCGGCGCGATGTCGCGCTTCGGCTTCGGCAGGGGATCATTTGCGGCGAGTTCAGTCACTGATGTGCCTCCAGGCTCAGGCCGAGCAGCCGCTCCTGCAGCGGCACGTCGGCGGCGAGCGCCGCCATCTCGCCGCGATGAACGATGGTGCCGTTGTCCATCACCAGCACGTTGTCGCCGAGCTCGCGGGCGGCAAAGAAGTTCTGCTCGACCAGGAGGATGGTGGCGCCCTTGCGCTTGATCTCCCTCAGGCACTCGATCAGCGCCATCACGATGGCGGGTGCGAGGCCCTTGGTCGGCTCGTCGATCAGCAAGAGCTTGCGCGGCTCGATGATGGCGCGGGCGATCGACAGCATCTGCTTTTGCCCGCCCGAGAGGCTTCCCGCGCGCGACAGCCAGAACCGGCGCAGCGCCGGGAAGAAGCCAAAAATCCAGTCGAGCTGGGTGTCGTCGAGCGGACCGTCGCGCGCCGCCAGCACCAGGTTCTCTTTCACGGTGAGATCGGAGAACACCGCCATGCTCTCCGGCACGTAGCCGACGCCGAGCCTTGCGATGTCGGGCGTGGCGCGGCTTTCGATGCGATCGCCGGAGAGGCTGATCTCGCCGCTGGAAGCCTGCCACAGCCCCATGATGGTGCGCAGCGTCGTGGTCTTGCCGGCACCGTTACGGCCGAGCAGCATCGTGACCTGCCCCTGCGGGACCGCGAGGTCGATGCCCTGGAGGATGTGATAGCGGCCGATATGGGTGTGCACGCCGGAGAGCTTGAGCAGGTCGGTCATGCGACGCCCTCTGCGGTCTTGGGGGCGACGCCGAGATAGGCTTCCTGCACGATCGGCGAGGCGATCACCTCGGCAGGTGGCCCGTCCGCGACAAGTTGCCCGTTATGCAGGACGATGATGCGGTCGGCGAGCGAGCGCACCACGTCCATCTTGTGCTCGACCAGAAGGATGATCTTGCCCCTGTCCTGCTTGAGCTGCGCGATCAGGTTGAGGACCACAGGCACCTCGTCGATGCTCATGCCGGCAGTCGGCTCGTCGAACATGAAAACCTTCGGCTCCAGCGCGATCATCAGCGCGACCTCGAGCTTGCGCTGATCGCCATGCGACAGCGCGGTCGCAGCGCCGCCGCGGCGGCTGCCGAGCGCGACCTGGTCCAGGATGGCGTC
>NZ_JALBGZ010000393.1:0-6020 GCF_023006515.1 Bradyrhizobium sp. PRIMUS42 | reverse complement strand
AGCTGCGGCCCGCAGACCGAGCAGCCCGCCAAGGCCGAGGCACCGCGCGGCCGGCGGTGATGCGTCTGTTTCGGTAGCTTCAAAACGAAAAGCGCGAAAACAACCCCATGCACAGTAGCCAAGCTACTGAAAGCAATTCTGTTTCATTTGTGAAGATTCCCGGCAAAGTTGGTTCGATCCCGACTTCCTTTGACACGTCGGGCAAAGCAGCTGCACAGTCCTGTCCTCGACGAAATGGGAAACTATCGTCCATCAGCCTTTCGTGCTGGCCGTCTTGTCGAGCGCGGAACGCAAACCTTCGGCGAGCTTGATCGCGTCATCGTTGGCCCAGAAGTGCATGAAGAACAGCCGCGGTTGTTCATCCAGCATGTGGCTGTGCAGCGCCGTCACCTCGATGCCGCGCGTCCGCAGCGCCAAGATGACCGGGTTCACCTCGTCGCTGGTCAGCACGAAGTCGCCGGTGATGGCTGCCCTGCCTCCTCCGCTTGGCTGGAAGTTGATGCCGATCGCGACGCCCATGGCAGCGGCCGGGGTCAACGGCATACCCTCTTGCATGATCAGGTCGCGCCGCTTCACATTGAACTGGTAGACGCCGCCGCGGGATCGAGCCGCACATCCGCCGCGCGCGTTCCGACGGGTGGAGCAATTTGTGGGATGGACGGGAGATGAAATGACATGCGGCGCCCTTGGTGAACAGGACGCGATTCTTGAGCATGTCGCCTCACGGGGAGATCGCATGTCCCCGGCACGATCGAATAGAGACCCGGACGTCCGGGCTGTCAACGCGCTTGGCCGAGATGCGTCACGAAGAGTTCAACCAACCGCCGGCCGCGCTCTTGAAATGTCGCGGCCGCCTCGCGTAGATTGCCTGCGTGGGGACGAAGCAGACTCCCCGTGAGACCTCGGTCCAAGATCTGCGCAGCACGCCATTCGTGGAGCTTGCGCATGGACACCGAACGACACTCCTCTTCCCACCCGACCGTTGCCATCCTCTCACGCGGGGACGCCGGTGCGCGGGCGGACGCGACGCCGCAAAGCAGCCGGTTCGTCCGCGTCTTCGAAGCGCTCGCCGCAGCCGGCATCGAAGCCCGGCCGGTGATCTACGACGAGACCTTCTCAGGCGCTGTCCTCGAACAATTGCTCGCGGTCGATGGCGTGCTGGTCTGGGTCGATCCGATCCACCAGGGCAAGACACGCGCCGAACTCGATCCCCTGCTTCGCGACGTTGCGGCCCGGGGACCATGGGTGAGCGCGCATCCCGACATCATCCTGAAGATGGGCGTCAAGGAGGTGCTCTACCGAACGCGTCACCTGGGCTGGGGTGCCGACACGCATCGCTATGACAGCGCGGCGGCGCTCCGCGCCGAACTTCCATCGCGCCTCCGGCCAAGCGGCCCGCGCGTGCTCAAGCAAAATCGCGGCAATGGTGGCCAGGGCGTCTGGAAGGTCGAAGCGCTTCCTATCGCGGACGCCACGGTTCGCGTGCTGCATGCGCAACGCGGCAGCCTGCCCGAGGACATGCCGCTCGATGCTTTCATCGCGCGATGCGAGCCCTATTTCGGCTGGGGCGGCTGCATTATCGACCAGGCGTTCCAACCTCGCCTGCCGGACGGAATGATCCGCTGCTACATGAGCGGGTCCAAAGTTGCGGGCTTCGGACATCAATTGATCAAGGCCTTGATCCCGCCGCCGCTGGAAGGGCCTGAGGCACCCGGGGCGCAACCGGGGCCGCGGATCATGCACGGCCCCGATGCCCCGCCCTTCCAGGCGTTGCGAAGGTCGATGGAGGACGAATGGGTACCGCAGATGATGGAGACGCTCGAGATCGATGAATTCTCGCTCCCCGTCATCTGGGACGCAGACTTCCTCTACGGGCCCCGCAATGAGGCCGGCGCCGACACATACGTTCTGTGCGAGATCAACGCGAGCTCCTGCTTTGCCATCCCCGAGGAAGCTCCGGCAGCGATCGCGCGAATGGTCAAGCACCGCCTCCTACGATCGCGCCTCGGAACAGCGTCGACCCAGTCCCTCTGACCCGGCTACATCGACGATCACTTGCGACCGTCGCGCCGCGTCACAGAAATCCGGTCGAAATCCACGGGACCGCGGCAACCACGAGCGTGCCGATCAGCAAGGCCACGATATAGCCGACGATCGGCTTGATGCCTTCGTCGGGACTGATGCGGCTGATGGCGCAGGCCGCATAATAGCCGACCCCGAACGGCGGAGCGAACAGTCCGATGCCCATCGCGAGAACGACGACCATTGCGTAGTGCACCTCGTGCACGCCGACCTGGCGCGCGATCGGAAACAGCAGCGGTCCAAACAGAACGATCGCCGGAATGCCTTCGAGCACGCTGCCGAGAATGACGAAGGCAAGGATCGTCACGCCGAGGAAGACCGGCGTTCCGCCCGGCAGCGTGGTCATGAATTTTGCGAGCGAGGCCGAGAAGCCCGATTGTGTGAGGGCCCACGCCATGCCGGTCGCGGCACCGATGATCAGCAGGATCGCGCCGGAGAGCGACGCGGTCTCCACCAGCATCGGATAGAGCCGGCGCCAGGAGAACTGGCGGTAGATCAGGAGCCCGGTGAGAACCGAATAGACAATGCCGATGGTCGACACTTCGGTCGCGGTCGCGACACCCTCGACCACCGCCGCGCGGATCACGAACGGCAGCGCCATCGCCGGAATTGCAATGACGAAGGCGCGGCCGATCTCCCTCCCCGTCGCGCGCCTCACATGCGACAGGTCCTCGCCGCGGTATCGCCACCAGACGACGGAGCAGAGACCGATCGCCAGCACGATGCCCGGCAGCAGGCCGCCGGTGAACAGCGCAGCGATCGATACGCCGGTGACCGAACCGATCGTGATCAGCACGAGGGACGGCGGGATGGTCTCGGTCTGGGCGCCGGTTGCCGCAAGAAGCGCGACGAGATCGCCGGGCTTGGCGCCACGCTTGGTCATCTCGGGAAATAGTACGGGCGCCACCGCCGCCATGTCGGCCGCCTTCGAGCCGGAAATGCCCGACACCAGGTACATCGCGCCAACCAGCACATAGTGCAGACCGCCGCGTACGTGGCCGAGCAGGCTGGCGAGGAAACTCACCATGGCACGCGCCATGCCGGTCATTTCGATCAGCAGACCGAGGAACACGAACAGAGGCACGGCCAGCAGGATCAGATGGCTCATGCCTTCGTCCATTCGTCCGATGATGACGACATCGGGCGTGCTCGTCGTGAGCGAGAGGTAGCCGACGGTCGCAAGGCCGAAGGCGAAGGCGATCGGCACCGCCGCCAGCACCATGGCGCCGACGATGACCACGAAGAAGATGAGCAGGTTCAGGTTGCCAAGTGGCTTCAGCAGCGGCGCAGCAAGCACGAGCACGGCGATGAGGCCGGCGACGAGTGCTGCGGCCCCGAGCAGGCTCCGTAAGCCCGAGATGCGGACGAGGCGCAGCACCGCGGCGACCAGCATCAGGCCGATGCCGACCGGCAACGCAGCGGCGCGCCAACTATTAACGATCTCGAGCGCCGGCGTCCTGACGAAGACCTCGTCGGCCGCGAACTCGTAAGCGGGGTGAATCACCAGCAGCAGGAACGCCAAGGATGCCGCGGCGGCGACCACGTCCAGAAATGCACGCGCGTCGGCGCGCAGCATGCCGATGATGGCCGTCATCCGCATGTGCTCGCCGCGCTGGAAGGCGATCACGGATCCCAGCATGGCGAGCCACAGGAACAGGATTCCGGCCAATTCGTCGGCCCAGATGATCGGGGCATGAAAGACGTATCGGCCGACGATGCCGGCCGACAGAACGACGATCTCGGCCAGCACCAGGAGCGCGGCCGGGATCGCAACCGCATGACCGAGCGCCTTGTTAGCCGTGACGGCCCAAAGGCGCACACCAGATTGAGGTGCCGTGACAGCGGCACCGCGGTCGATGCCGGGCGTATGGCTGAGGGCGGTCATGACAGCTTGCCCGCCGCTTTCTCGAGTTGCGCCCAGGCCTCCTCGCCGAACTTGCCTTTCCAGTCGCCGTAGAAGCTCGTCTTGGCGAGTGCCTGCCGAAACGCGCCGCGGTCGACCTCGATGAACTGCATACCCTTGGCGGAGAGGTCCGCGCGCAGCGAGTCGCTGAGCTTGGCGATGTCGGCGCGCTCGTCCTTGGCCGAACGGTCGAATTCCCGCGTCACGATCTGCTGCACGTCCTTCGGCAATTTCTCGAAGGCGCGCTTGTTGCCGAGGATCCAGTAATTGTCCCAGACATGCCCGGTCAGGGAACAGGTCTTCTGCACCTCGTAGAGACGGGCGGTCGCGATGATCGGCAGCGGGTTCTCCTGTCCGTCGACCACCTTGGTCTGGAGCGCGGAATAGACTTCATTGAAATTGATCGGCGCAGGTCCCGCGCCGAGTGCCTGGAACAGCGACGTCAGATTGGGTGCGGCCGGCACGCGCAGCTTGAAATTCTTCAGATCCTCCGGCGTCCTGATCTCGCGGCCGGACGAGGTGACGTGGCGGAAGCCGTTGTCCCAGGGGCTCGACACCGCCATGATCGGCGTCTTGGCGATCTGCGCGCGGATATAGGCGCCGAGTTCGCCGTCCATCGCTTTCCAGGCCGCATCATAACTCGTGAACAGGAAGCCAAGGTTCACGATGCCTGCTGCCGGCACCAGGGTTGCGAGGATCAGGGATGAGAGGTTGAAGAACTCGACGCCGCCGTTGCGCACCTGCGTCAGGAGGTCGGTATCGGAACCGAGCTGGTTGGCCGGAAACAGGTTGATCTCGAGCCGGCCGCCCGTCGCCTCGCGAATGCGGTCGATCGCCTCCTTGGCGCGGGTGTTGACCGGATGGGTCGGGTCCTGCCCCGTCGCGAGCTTGTAGGTGAACTCCGCCGCCGAGGCCGGGCGTGTGAGAATGCCGCATAGCGGCAAGGCGGCGCCTGCGAGGAGCAGCTTACGCCGGCTGAGAGTGATTGGCTTCCGCTGGGTCATCGATTCCTCCTGTTGAGCTTGGATTGATCTGGCTGCGGCTTTCGCCACCAGCTTTTTGCTGCTGGCTGGCTCTCGATGCGCCAGCATTGGACAGCAGCTCTCGGTCTCCGCAGCGTTACCGCGAAGCTTGTCGGTTTGATCGGATGTGGTTGGCTGCGTGCGCCGCTAGCGCAGCCACTCCTTGATCCGCCGCATCACCTCCGCGGTCGAGATGCCGTAACGGTCGTGCAGCGTCGGCAGCGCGCCGGCGGCGAGGAACTCATCGGGAAGCCCGATCTGCCGGAACGCCGGATGGACGCCCGCGCGCTCGGCGTGTCGCTGCCGATCAAGACCATCTTCGAGGCACCGACGATCGAAAGTCTTGCCCGGCGGGTCGACCAAGCCATGGCGGCGACGCCGCGCAAGCCTGCCACAAGCGTGTTGGGCCTGGCCGATGCGAGGCCGACCGACAGCGGCTGGCCCACGCTCTCGATTGCGCAGGACCAGATGCTGCGGATCGAGCAGAACCTCCCGGGGTTGCCACTGTTCAACCTGCCCTTCGCCTTCCGTCTCCAGGGCCCGCTCGATGCGAGCGCACTGGCGCGGGCGATCGATGATGTCGTGGGCCGGCACGAATCGCTGCGGACCGCGTTCGGCTGGAACGGCGAGGAGCCGGTCCGTCACGTCGCCGCACCCGGCACCCTCGGCCGGGTCCTGACCATCGAGACGATCGGCGACGGTCACCCCCACAACAACAAGCGGCGCAAAGCCCTGGAGCTCAGGAAGATCGATCTCCTGATCCAGCACGAGGCCTATGTCCCGATCGATCCCACGCGCGGACCGCTGCTGCGCGCCCGGCTGTTGCGGCTCCACGACGACGATCATGTCCTGCTGCTGACGCTGCATCACGCCGTTGTCGACGGCTGGTCGATCGGGGTGCTGTTCGAGGAAGTGTCGAGCCGCTATGCGGCGCTGGCCGGATATCCGTCGGTGCCGCTACCGAAGCCGCCGCCCGCCTTTTCGGACGTCGCACGCTGGCAGCGCTGGTGGTG
>NZ_JALBGZ010000392.1:0-6022 GCF_023006515.1 Bradyrhizobium sp. PRIMUS42 | reverse complement strand
AAGCTGCCGCGCCCCAGCTGCGCGTCACCAGCTTCACCCAGCTCGTCGCGCTCGCCGGGCAGAAGCGCGATATCATGACCAAGAGCGCGCTCGAAGGCGACATGCGCCTCGTCCGTTTCGAGGAGGGCCGGCTGGAGGTCGCGCTCGAGCCGAACGCGGCGAAGACCATGATCTCCGAGCTCGCGAAGAAGTTCGAGCAGTGGACCGGCCGGCGCTGGACCATCGTCGTGTCCAACGAGCAGGGCCAGCCGACGCTGCGCTCGGTGAACCAGGCCGCCAAGCAGGAGCATGCGCGTACCGCCGAGGCCGATCCGCGCGTGCAGGAGGTGCTGTCGCGTTTCCCTGGCGCAAAGGTCGTCGAGGTCCGCAGGCTTGCCCCCGAGACGCCGGAAACCAATATAAACACCGACTATGGCAGTGACGATCCGCCCGACGGTTCCGACGGCGACGACGATCTCTAGAGCCAGTCTTTTCAAGGACGAGTACCGATGGCTGATTTTCTCGGCATGATGAAGCAGGCGGCGCAGCTGCAATCCAAGATGCAGGAGATGCAGGAGCAACTCGCCAACGTGGAAGTCGAGGGCATCTCCGGCGGCGGCCTCGTCGCCGTGCGTATGACCGCGAAGATGGACGTGAAGGGCATCAAGATCGATCCCTCGCTGATGAAGCCGGAAGAGCGCGAGGTGCTGGAAGACCTGCTCGTCACCGCCATGGGCGATGCGCGCCGCAAGGCGGAGACGGCGATGCAGGAGAAGATGCAGGCTCTCACCGGTGGGCTCGGCCTGCCGCCGGGGTTGTTCGGCCAGTAACATGGGCGCTGTTGCAGGTCCCGAAATCGAACGGCTGGTCCAGCTGCTCGCACGGCTGCCGGGCCTCGGTCCGCGCTCGGCGCGGCGCGCGGCGCTGCACCTGATCAAGAAGCGCGAAGCGCTGATGATGCCGTTGTCCTCGGCCCTCCAGGTCGCGCTCGACAAGGTCCAGGTCTGCAAGACCTGCGGCAACATCGACACGCAAAATCCCTGCACCGTCTGCACCGATCCGAAGCGCGATCCTGCGATCATCGTCGTCGTCGCCGACGTTGCCGACCTCTGGGCGTTGGAGCGGGCCAATGCCACCCAGGGGCGCTATCATGTGCTGGGCGCGACATTGTCGCCGCTCGACGGCGTCGGCCCGCAGGACCTGACCATCGACGCTCTGGTCGCGCGCGCCCATGATTCGCAGGTGCACGAAATCATCCTGGCGCTGAATGCGACGGTGGACGGCCAGACCACGGCGCACTACATCACCGACCTGCTTCAGGACGCCAATGTGAAGGTGACGCGGCTCGCCCACGGGGTTCCCGTCGGCGGCGAGCTTGATTATCTCGATGAAGGTACGCTATCGGCAGCAATGCGGCAGCGGACCCTGTTCTAGCAATCCCTGAGATCTCACGGAACGGACGACATGACGAAACTTTTCGCCACACGATTGGCTTTGGTCGCGACGATGGCGATGCTGGTGACCCCGGCGATCGCCGCACCGCAGGGTGACGACGCTCCGCCGCCGTCGAAGCCCGGCAAGCCGATCAACAATGGCGACGTGCTGTCGGGCGAGCTGAACGCGATGAAGGTGCGCGACGGCAAGAACGGCAAACGGATTCCGATGTACCAGATCACGTCCGAGCCGCGTCGCTTGCCGGCGCCGAACGGGCTGTGCAATCTCGAGACCGGCCCCGAGACCTTCCAGCTCGTCACCTCCAGCGACGCGCAGGCCACGCAGCTCAAATCGTTCGTCGGCAAGGAAATCTCCGTCAAGGTCGACGAGATCGCCTGCGCCAGCGATGCCGGCCAGATGAGCGAGGCCGTGATCACGAAGTGGAGCCTGATCAAGAAGCAGTAGGCGGCGACGTCGCCTCGCGACGAGCTGCCGTAGGGTGGGCAAAGGCGCAAAGCGCCGTGCCCACCATTTGGACGTGGTGGGCACGCTTCGCTTTGCCCACCCTACGAGACCTCTAAACCCGCACCGGCCCCAGCGCGTCGAAATGCCCGCGCTTTTGCAGCCAGGCCAGCAGCACCAGGCTAGGGATCGCCACCAGCACGCAGATCACGAAGAACAGCGGCCAGCCGGTCGCCGCAGCCACGAAGCCGGCACCTGACGACAGATAAGTCCGTCCCACCGCCGCAAGCGCGGTAAGCAGCGCATATTGCGTCGCCGTGTGCAGCGGGTTCTGGCACAGCGCGGAGAGATAGGCGACGAAGATCACGGTGCCGATGGCGCTGGTGAAATTCTCGGCGCAGATGGCGAAGGCCAGCGCCCATTGATTGGTGCCGACCACGGCCAGCCAGGAGAAGGACAGATTGGCCAGCGCCTGCACCACGCCGCCGATCCAGAGCGATGCCGCCAGCGGATAGCGCCGCGCGACGAAGCCGCCGGCAAAGCCGCCGATCAGGGTCGCAGCTAAGCCGACGCCCTTCACGATCGCCGCATAGTCGTTGCGGGTGAAGCCGAGGTCGATCACGAACGGCGCGGTCATCGTGCCTGAAAAGGCGTCGGTGAACTTGAACAACACGACGAAGGCGAGTGCGGCGAGCGCGTCCTTCCGTGACAAGAATTCCGAGAAAGCGCCGATCGCCGCCTGCAGCACGCGCGTGAACGCGGTCCCTGTTTTCGCAGCAGCTTCAGCCTGGACCGATTGCCCGGGCTCGGTCGCGGCCAGCGCCGTGATCGTCCCGATCAGCACCATCGCCGCCATCACCACATAGCCCCACATCCAGGCTGAGGTGCGGGTGATGCCGGTGCTTTCGAAACCGGAGACGATGAACAGCGCGCCCGCGGTCGAGACCAGCATGCCGATGCGATAGGCCGCGACGTAAGCCGCCATGCCGGCGGCCTGCTCGCTCTCCGGCAGGCTCTCGACGCGGAAGGCATCGACCACGATGTCCTGCGTCGATGACGTCGTCGCCACCAGCAGCGCGCCGAGCGCGACGTAGAACGGGGACTGCGCCGGATCGGTCATCGCCAGCAGCAGGATGGCGACGATCAGCAGCAATTGCGAGAACAGCAGCCAGCCGCGCCGCCGCCCGAAGGCGCGCGTGAACAGCGGCACATGCAGTGCATCCACCAACGGCGCCCACAGGAATTTCAGCGTGTAAGGCGTGCCGACCAGCGCGAACAGCCCGATGGTCTTGAGATCGACCCCGGCCTCGCGCATCCACACCAGCAGCGTCGAGCCCGACAGCGCCAGCGGCAGGCCGGAGGAGAAGCCGAGGAACAACACGATCAGAACCCGCGGCTGCAGGTACACGGCAAGACTTTCGCGCCAGGAGGTCGGGACAGCGGAAGTCGCGGCGGGGGAGGTCGCGTCGGGTGCGGTCATGGGGAGGTGTTAGCAGATTCTGATGGCCAAGAGTGAGATGTCGTCGCCCGGCTTGACCGGGCGATCCAGTATTCCAGAGGCCGGAGTTATGGAGGACCAGCGATCTCCGGATAGAGGTCGTTCCAGTCCGGATTGTCTCTCTCGATCAGCGCGGCCTTCCAGTCACGCTTCCACTTCTTCAGCCGCTTCTCTCTCGTGATCGCGTTCTCGGGGTCATCGAACTGCTCGAAGTAGACCAGCCTCACGACATCGTAGTCTTTCGCGAAGCTCTCGATGAGCTTCAGCTTGTGCTGTGCGACCCGGCGAATGAGGTCGCTGGTTACTCCAAGTAGAGCGTTCCGCCGATCTGCCGTCTCTGGGATACTGGGTCGCCCGGTCAAGCCGGCGACGACAGTGAAATTGGGCTGGCAGCGTACCGGATCTCAGAAGAGAATCACTCCCCCGCCTGGAGCTTCCGCGGAAACAGCTCGCCTGCGCCCGTGGCCACCAGCCGCGACCCTTCCGGCGCGTCGCTCTTGCTGAAATCGAGCTCCTCGATCCGTCCGGCGCGCTTCTCGATCTTGTCGGCGGAGATGAGGATCTGGCGGACGTCCTCGTTCGCATCGGAAAAATGCTTCTGCAGTTTGACCACGCGATCCCTGAGGCGGCCGAGATCGTCGCCCAGCTTGATCACTTCAGTCTGGATCTGGTCGGCGGCATCGCGCATGCGCGCGTCCTTCATGATCTGCTGCATCACCTGGATCGCGAGCATCAAGAGCGAGGGCGACACCAGCACGACGCGGGCGCGGTAGGCTTTCTGGATCACGTCGTCGAAGCCGTCATGGATCTCGGCGTAGACCGATTCCGACGGCACGAACATCAGCGCCATCTCCTGGGTCTCGCCGGTGACCAGATATTTCTCGGCGATGTCGCTGACATGCTTCATCACGTCGCCGCGCAGGCGCTGCGTGGCAACGCGCCGCTCCTCGTCGGTGCGGGCATCGTGCAGGGCCGTCATCGCCTCCAGCGGAAACTTGGCGTCGATGCAGAGCGGGCGCTGGTCCGGCAGGAACACGACGCAATCGGGCCGCTTGCCGGTCGAGAGCGTGAACTGGAACTCGTAGGCGCCTTTGGGAAGTCCGTCCTGGACGATCGCCTCCATCCGCGCCTGGCCGAAAGCGCCGCGCGACTGCTTGTTGGCGAGCACGTCGCGCAAGGTCGTCACCTGCGTGGTGAGGTCGGTGAGATTCTTGTGGGCACTGTCGATGATGCCGAGCCGCTCGTGCAGCGCGCGCAGGCTCTCCATGGTGTTGCGGGTCGAGTGTTCCATGGACTGGCCGACGCGATGGGTCACCGAATCCAGCCGCTCGTTGACCGCCCGCGCCATCTCGGCCTGACGTCCCGCCAGCGCCTGGGTCATGGCGTCGACCCGTCCAGAGGATTCGCTCTGGGCGCGCAGCACCTCGCTCAGCCGCTCCTCGAGCTCGTCGGCCCGGATCGCGTGCGCCATCGCGAGTTCCGCGCCGCGTCGCCCGGAGCGCGCGATCACCACCGCAATCACCACCAGCAGGATGAGGACGAGCGCACCGAAGCCGATCAGCGCATCGATGATGCGCACCGGCCAGTCGCCAATCAGGAAAATAATCTCGTTCATGTGCCCTTCTAACGCGATTCGCCGATATTCGCGAACGAAGAGGGAACGTCAGGGGTTAACCACTCCCTAATTTTTATGGTTAACGAAAAGCGAAGTTTTATGGTTAGCGAGGGGTTAACGGGGTTCCCCACCGCATTGACCGCATCCGGCATGCGGCTTAAATCGCGGCCATGGCCCTCAGAGAAATCATCATCCTGCCCGACAAGCAGCTGCGCCTGGTCTCCAAGCCGATCGAGAAGGTCACCTCGGAGATCCGCAAGCTTGCCGACGACATGTTCGAGACCATGTACGACGCGCCCGGCATTGGCCTCGCCGCGATCCAGATCGCGCAGCCGCTGCGGCTGATCACCATGGACCTCGCCAAGCGCGATGAGAACGGCGAGACCACGCCGCTGCCACGCGTCTTCATCAACCCCGAGATCATCGCGTCCTCCGAGGAGCTGTCGGTCTACGAGGAAGGTTGCCTCTCGATCCCCGAATATTACGAGGAGGTGGAGCGCCCTGCGAAGGTGCGAGTGCGCTTCACCGATCTCGACGGCAAGGTGCACGAGGAGGACGCCGAAGGCCTCTACGCCACCTGCATCCAGCATGAGATCGACCACCTCAACGGCGTCCTGTTCGTCGACTACCTCTCGAAGCTCAAGCGCGACCGCGTGATCAAGAAGTTCGAAAAAGCCGCCAAGCGGGCGGAGTGAGTTGTAAGCAATTGGCGTTGCCGCACGCTCCCCTGCGCTGCCTCCCCCCTTGCGGGGGAGGGTGGGGGAGAGGGGTAGCCCAGCAAATGGTCCAACCGGGGCAATGAACCAATCTGCGCTCATTCTGAAAGAGCGCGTCGTGTGGCGCCCCTCTCCCTAACCCTCCCCCGCAAGGGGGGAGGGAACGCAGCGAGTTCTGTTGATGCCCCTCCGCCTCATCTTCATGGGCACGCCCGATTTCTCCGTGCCGACGCTGCTCGAGCTGGTCGCGCATGGCCACGAGATTGCGGCCGTCTACACCCGCGCGCCGAAGCCGGGCGGGCGGCGCGGCCTGCAATT
>NZ_JALBGZ010000391.1:0-6026 GCF_023006515.1 Bradyrhizobium sp. PRIMUS42 | reverse complement strand
CTGTTCCTGCCGCGGTCGAAGGGCGAGGCGCCGGCCAGGCTGGCGCCGGTCCACCCGCGCGCCAAGACACGCGGACACGAGACGATCCTCGTGGTCGAGGACGATCCGCTGGTGCAGGGCTATGTCATCGCCCAGCTCGGCAGCCTCGGCTATCGCACGCTCGTGGCCGGCGACGGCGCTTCGGCGCTGGCGCTGGTCGACCAGGGCGCGAAATTCGATCTCCTGTTCACCGATATCATCATGCCCGGCGGCATGAACGGGCGGGAATTGGCCGACGCCGTCCGGCTGCGCCGGCCGGGCGTGAAAGTGCTCTACACCTCGGGCTACACCGATGACGCCATCGTCCACGAAGGGCATCTCGACCCCGGCGTGGCGCTGCTCGGCAAGCCCTACCGGAAATCGGAGCTGTCACAGAAGATTCGCGAGGTGCTTGCGGGCGAGCCGCCGGCCTGAGCCGTGCGATCGACGAAAAAGGCGCGGCGGGGAGGCCCCGTCGCGCCCGATTTCTTGCTCGCTGGTCCAGGGCCGAGAGCGCCCCGATGCCAAGCCCTTATCCAGAGCTCAGCGGGCGATCCCAGCGAGGTGACAGCGCTTGGTAAGAGACACTGGATCACCTCCTTTCGTTGGTTTCGGAAGATTTCAATATAGGCGGCATTGCCGCCGCTGTTAAGGGCGGCGGGCCCGGAAGGAACCAGGGCGGCGCGCAAGACGGGGAAGGCTGCCTCCCGGGCAGTTGAGACCGCCGCCCGGCCGTGTTAGGGAGCCCATCACGCGGGTGTAGCTCAATGGTAGAGCAGCAGCCTTCCAAGCTGAATACGAGGGTTCGATTCCCTTCACCCGCTCCAGCTCTTCTCTATTTTCCCCTGCAGGATCAATTCGTTAGACGGTTCGCTGAATCACGTCAACAATCAATTTCTGATTTGACGATTCTTAGGGCGCAAATAGGGCGCAGAATCTTCGAAAGCGATTGATGCATCGGAGCTTTCAGACTCTGAGCGCTTTAAGTCATCAGCCTGAAAATTCATCTTCGTGCTGACTGTCGTTTTTGATTCGTGCTTCGCGATCGTCTTTGATCATATTTTATCACGGCAAATAGTTTCGCGCGGATAATTCGCGACAACATCATCACAGCCACGAACCCACGTGGCCCCAATTTATGAATGACAATGAATTTGATTTGCGCCAAGGCGACTGCCTTGAACTGATGCGAGATCTACCGAACGTTAGCGTGGTGGGAAGGGTTAGACGGATGTCACCGCAACGGCTCCACGACAAATACAAGTCTCGCATCTTGCAGCCGCATGAAAGTAGTCGAGACGCCGATTTAATAGGCCTCATGGCGGCCAACGGCGAACGCGGTACGGTCTTTCACGTCCTAAATCACATTCAAGAGCAATACGAAGACATATACACCGTGCTCATCGATGACCGGTCGGTTGTTACTTTCGAGATTCCGCGCGCTGCTGGGGCGGTGACCGTCAAAGAACTCAGTGTTTTCTCTCTTAGTCAATATCGTGAAGAACTAGGCCAAGGGAAGCGCCGCATACGCCTGGATCGAGCGGCGGAAGATGCACGGAAACTCCTCATCAAATGAGCAAGGTTAGGCGATCAGTTGGCGGCCTGCTCCAAATCGCGAACGTCCGCTTCTGGCCCCCTTATCGGACCTCGTGCAGTGTCCGCTTGTACGCCGCTGTTGGCGGCTAAGCGGACATCGCGGGTTTATGATGGTGAGCTCTCCGCCGACAAGGTCCCCGGCCAGATGCCTTTCTACCGCGTCAAAGTCACGCTCAACGGCGACGTTGAAGTAGGTTGACACTTTCCAAGAAGTGTCTTGGCGGCCGCCGCCTAAGTGCCAAGTCTACTGGGGTAGCGCGGCCAAACCGCACAAGATGGAGATGCCAAGAGGGTTGCTCATTCGGGTGCGATGATACGAATAGGACGTGTTCCGATCGGAGCGCCGGTCGCGCGGTCGATGGTAAGGGGATCAATCTCTGTTCCATTCTCGGCGTCGAAAAACCGGATAACCTTGCCTCCGCCACGATGCTTGCGTCCCCACGCGCCAATCGCGAAGAGCACCGGCAGGAAGTCGTGCCCGGCTTCCGTCAAAACATATTCGTCCCGTGGCGGACGCGCTGAATAGCGACGTTTCTCCAGCAACCCTTCGTCAACCAGGGCTGAAAGCCGCCCCGTCAGCATCGTCGGCGCGATACCGAGACTCTTACGAAAGTCGTCGAAGCGGGTCAGCCCCCCATGGGCGTCCCGCATGATCAGCATGCTCCATGCGTCCCCGACCAGCGCCAAGCTCCGGGCGATCATGCAGGGCTGGGTCGAAAGTTTTTTCATGTCAGTCTCGTTTTAGTAGTGACTTGGTACTAAATTGATAGTAACAGATCGAGCGTCGGTGTTCCACAGCAAATTGAGAAGCCGGAGCCGAGCAAGACAGAACGCGGCATTGCGCTGATCCCGGGTGCTTCCGCCAGCATTGGGCTCGCGTCGGCGCCAGCGCTCCGGAGCGATCAGCAAGTGCATCTGGTGGCGAGCAAAGGAAGAGGCGCGCCATCCGACCGATGTCCCTTCCATCATTGGGACCCGGTTTCAGCCGAACTATGGAGTAAGTGATGTCTAATTATGTCTGCCACGCCGGATCGGTACTGCGCTACGTGGATGCGCCAAATCTTTCGATCAGTGCTGCAGGAACAACCTTCGCCTATCGCGACATCGGTCCGCGCACTGGCGTGCCATTGATCCTTCTCAACCATTGGGGCGCGGTTCTCGACAATTTCGATCCACCGATCGTCGATGGGCTCGCCACCAGGCATCGCGTCATCGCGATCGATTACCGAGGTATCGGCGCTTCAAGCGGGAAAGCGCCTGTTACCGTCGGCGAAATGGCACAAGATACGATTGCTCTGATCGCCGCGCTGGGCTTCGAAAAAGTCGATCTGCTCGGCTTTTCCCTCGGCGGCTTCGTGGCCCAGGACATCGCGCTGAAGGCGCCGGGTCTCGTGCGAAAGCTGATTCTGACCGGCACGGGCCCGGCAGGCGGCAAAGGTATCGAGAAGGTTGGGCCGGTGTCCTGGCCGCTGATGATCAAGGGCTTGCTCACCTTGCGAGACCCGAAATTCTACCTGTTCTTCACCTCCACGGCCAATGGCCGCCGGGCCGCAAAGGCCTTTCTGGCAAGGTTGAAGGAGCGCAAGGTAGATCGGGACAAAGGAGCCACGCCAGAGGCCCTGTTGCGGCAACTCAAGGCGATTAAGGGCTGGGGCCAGCAGGCGCCTCAGGATCTCGGCAGCCTCCGCATCCCTGTCCTCATCGCGAATGGCGATAACGACATCATGGTGCCGACCGCAAACAGCACCGACATGGCACGGCGTATCCCGGGCGCACAACTGGTCATCTACGAAGATGCCGGGCATGGCGGGATTTTCCAGAACCACGCCGATTTCGTGCCGAAGGCGCTGTCCTTCCTCGACGCCTGACGCCGGGACCAAATCTCAAATTGGAGATGACATCATGAAGGCATTCGTTGTCGACAAATACAAGAAGAAAGGCGCTCTGCGCTTGGCAACCATGCCAGAACCGGAGCTGCGGGACGATGATGTCCTGGTTCGGGTTCACGCAACTGCTGTGAACGTTCTGGACTCCAAGCTCAGGGATGGAGAATTCAAGCTCATCCTGCCGTATCGTCCGCCTTTCACTCTGGGCCACGATGTTGCCGGGACAGTCGTCAGGGTTGGCCGCAATGTCAGGCGGTTCAAGGCGGGCGACGAGGTCTACGCACGGCCGCGCGATCATCGGATCGGAACATTCGCCGAATTCATTGCGATGAACGAAGCCGACGTGGCGCCGAAGCCCACGAACATCAGCATGGAAGAAGCCGCCTCCATCCCGCTGGTGGGACTGACCGCCTGGCAGGCGCTGGTCGAGGTGGGCAAGCTGAAGCCTGGCCAGAAGGTCTTCATCCAGGCTGGCTCCGGTGGCGTGGGGACTTTCGCGATCCAGCTCGCCAAGCATCTCGGTGCGACCGTTGCGACGACGACGAGCGCGAAGAATGTCGAGCTGGTCAAGAGTCTCGGCGCGGACCTGGTCATCGACTACAAGACGCAGGATTTCGAGAAGGTCTTGTCGGGCTACGATCTGGTCCTGCACAGCCAGGATGCCAAGACGCTTGAAAAATCTCTGCGCGTGCTCAAGCCGGACGGCCTGCTCATCTCGATCTCCGGGCCGCCCGACCCCGAATTCGCCAGGGAGCAGGGCATGAACCTCTTCCTGAAATTGGTGATGCGCTTGCTGAGCCGTAGTGTGCGGAAGAAAGCCAGGAGCCTTGGTGTTCGCTTCTCATTCCTGTTCATGCGCGCGCAGGGGCAGCAGCTGAGCGAAATCACGTCCCTGATCGAATCCGGCGTGATCCGTCCGGTCGTGGACAAAGTGTTCCCGTTCGAAAAAACCGGCGATGCGCTCGCCTATGTCGAGACCGGGCGCGCAAAGGGCAAGGTCGTGATCAGGGTGGCGGACTAGCATCCACGGTGGGCCCATCGAAAATCACAATGCCGCTCATGCGGGTGCACACGGATGCCAAACTCATAACGTCGCCGGCAACGAAAAGATTTGGGAACGCGTCCTGTCCCTGCTCGTGGCCGGGGCGAGCGTATTAGGCGGAAGCACCGTTTTGCTGATACAGGCGTTGCCGCCCATACTTCACGGATCTCTGATCGGTTCAGGCAGGCACTCGCGCCAATTCCCGGCCGACTTCCCAAGCTCAGGCTTGGAGAGTTGAGGCGATGGAAGGAAGTGAGAAGCAAGAATCGCCAGTCCGGCAGATGACGCGGACAACTTCAAGGTGGAATTCCTGACGCATTCCGCCCTAGGCGCGATCAATGCTCCAACAACCGATCACGTTGTCGCAAGCGGCGGCCCCGCCGTCTCTCTCTTTCGGGGGCGGTCTTACAAGCGCACACCGGTTGTGGCAAACGCCTGGGCAACGGGCTCCTGTACCTGATCCAGGACCGCCATCGCCGCAATTGCGATCACAATGGCTGCGGCGCAGCCGAGCAGAAAAGCCTTCATGCCAAACTCCATCACTTTCAATCCGCACGCATCTTACGATGCCGCTTCCTGCGGGCAGTCGTGACGAACAATCCAGACTTCGCCCGCCGTTCCTGCCGACTCTAGGGGCTCTTGAAAACCGGGTCGATTGGAAATGCATCGCCGATCAAGCCCAACGATTGAAGGTCGGCGCTGTGCAATTCCACTTCCAATATGGCGAGGAGCAGCGCAAGCACGACGACCGTGAGGATGAGGAGAGGCGAGGCTTCCCGTGCGGCTGGATCTGGGGCAATCAAGTGCACGCGCACGGCGCGTAGCCATGAGATCACCCGCAGCAATGGCCTCGACTGCTCCTGCATGCCGTTTTCCTTGACATGACGAGCAAAGACGTGACGAACCAATGCTAGGACTCGCGCCGCAGGCATTCAAGGGAAGAATGCCGACGACGGGCGAACTGACGCAGCGCACGCTGAGGAACGGATATCGATCCTTGCTCGTTGAAGCTCGGGCTCCAAAGGAGGATTCGCCGTGAAGGCACTGACATCCATCCTATGCCTGGCAGCGGTCGCAGCCTTCGACAGTGCGCTCGCCCAGTCCGGACAGACAGGGCCGCCTGCGACACAGACCCAGCCCGAAGAGAAGGGCCAACCGCAGCCACAGGGTTGGACGGGCCCGATCAATACAGGCTCGGGCGGCGCGCCCGCCGAAAGCCCGCAAGGCCAGAGCCCAGCCGGGATGCAGGCGGCGCCCGAGGGCTCGTCCAAGAAGGTCGTGGCACCGGAGAAGTAGACGTGGTGCCGCGGAGCTTTATTTCAGCGCAGCCGTGGACGTGACCATGTTCGGCAGAGATTGATGAGATGGGCTTGGTGCGCATCGGGCCAAGCCTGATCGAGGGCGACCATGTCGCGACACGCTGGACCTTCAGCTTCACCAACGCCGAAGGAACCACGCGGACGCTGGACGAGATCGCGTGGCAG
>NZ_JALBGZ010000390.1:0-6042 GCF_023006515.1 Bradyrhizobium sp. PRIMUS42 | reverse complement strand
GAGATCCCCGCTGCCATCCGCGACCCGGGCTGACATCCCTGCGATCGCGCGCGCGGCCTGCTCGTCACCGATCCACTGTGCCGCCTCGAAGGCCTGCGACCGCAACGCGCCTTTCTGCTCGTCAGTGGCGCCGCGCGCGAGGTTGTAGGCGGCAACGATCAAGCCCGGATATGGATTGGTGTCTTCATGGCCCCTGAGATCGCCGCGTCCCTCCTCGCCGAACTCCGCGGCACGGCGGCCGTTCTGGACCGCCACCGCGTGCGCCAACGCATCGCGGGCCTGTTGCCAATCCTTCACATCGATATGATGGGCGCCGAGATTGGCAAAGCTGTTGGCGACATCAGGATGCGTCTCGCCGAGAGCGCGCAGGCGGATATCCAGCGCGCGTTTCAGGAGGGGCTCGGCCTCCTGCGTCCGGCCGGTGCTGTCCAGGATGACGGCCAGATTGTTCAGGCTGTTCGCGACCAGCGGATGGGAGGCGCCGAGGGCGGCTTCGCGCAGCGCAAGCGACCGGCGCGCGAACGGTTCGGCCTCGGCGTACCGATCGCCGCCGCCCATCAGCGTCACCAGATTGTCGAGACCGATCGCAACGTCGAGATGGCCCGGACCGAGGGCCTTCTCGCGAATGGCGAGCGATTTGCGCAAGAGCTGCTCGGCCTCCTGCTTGCGATCGAGATGGGTCCAGGCCTCCGCGAGATTGTTCAGCGCCGTCGCCACGTTCGGATGCGCCGCTCCAAAACTCTTTTCCTGAATGGCGAGCGCCCGTGTCAGCAGCCCCTCGGCCTCCGCGTCCCGGCCCTCGCGCGAAAACACCAAGGCGAGATTGTTCAGGCTCGCGGCGACGTCAGGATGATCCGGCCCCAGCGCCTTCTCCCTGATGGCCAGGGCTCGCCGGGCCAATTGCTCGGCGTCCTGAAGTCGGCCCTGCGCGCGCCGGAGCTCGCCTAGATTGCTCAGCGTTGCCGTCAGATAGATGCTGTCGGGGCCATGCTGCTTTTCCTGGAGAGCGAGCGCTTCGGCAAAGTTCGCTTCGGCCTCGTGCAACCGGCCTTGCGCACGATTGACCTCCGCGATGTTGTTCAGGGTTACCGGGATCATGATATCGGCCTGTCCCGGCGACTTCCTGAACACCGCAAGGGCGCGACTGAACATGTCGAGCGCCTCGGTCTCCTTCATCTGACGGTGACGGAGATTGCCGAGCTGCATGCGCGCCATTGCCGTCGTGAGGTGGTCCGAGCCCAGCACGCTCTCGTCGATGGCGATGGCGCGGGACATATCCCGCTCAGCCTCGCTCAGCCGGTTCAGGCCGAGCTCGATCTGGCCGAGCGTGCCGAGCACGGCGGCGACTTCGGGATGATTGGGTCCGAGGCTCTTCTCGCGAATCGCAAGTGCCCGCCTCAGCACGGCTTCGGCCTCGGTCGTCTCGCCTTGCGCCTGGAGCGACTGGCCCAGCACCACCAGCGTGGTTGCCGTCAGCGGCGACTGTCGGCCCGAGCTCTTCTCGGACTCGGCGACGAGCCTTCGTGCCAGCCCGACCGCCTCGCCGTAGCGGCCCTCCTTGGCCAGCGAGGTGATGCGCTGCATCAACGTCAGCATGTCCTGTGGCCCAGCCCGGCAGGGCAACACGAGGACGCTCACGAGAATCAGGGAACCCAGAAGCCGCGCGGCAAACGTCTGCCAACGTACCCACATGCTGTGATCGCTCCGCTCCCCCGAGCCCGCCAGCTCTTAGGGCCACAGCAAGATGAAAACTATGTGACCGCGTCGTACGTCGGCGGAAGGTCAACCGGGAGCCCCCGGGGGGGCGGGTGGTCGCGCATGGCGGCATGCGGCGGCTTCGATTGACACCGGCATCACCGGCGCTAGGTTCTCGCGCAGAAGAAGAACCAAGGCAAAGGAATCGCCGTGACACGCGTCATCGCGTCTTGAGCGCAGCCGCGCGGCCGTCGGCACTCGCGCCATTCCGCATTCGCAATTATCGCTTCCAGTGGCCGTCCGACCTGCTCACCTCCTGGGCGTTCGAGGTCGAGACGCTGGTGCTCGGCTGGTATATCCTGGTCGAGACCGGCTCGGTGCTGTTGCTCACCGTGCTCGCCTCGCTCCAGTTCGTCGGGACATTGGTCGCGCCGGTGTTCGGCATGATCGGCGACCGCATGGGCCATCGCGATCTCCTGGTCGTGATGCGTCTTGCCTATACCGTGCTGTCGTCGACCATCATGGTTCTGGCGCTGACCGGTCATCTGTCGCCGCTGAGCGTCATGATCATCGTCGCGATCATGGGCCTGATTCGTCCCTCCGATCTCGGCGTCCGGGGCGCGCTGCTCGCCGAGATCATGCCGGCCGAGCAGCTGGTGGGCGCCATCAGCGTGGCACGCACGACCCAGGACAGCGCCCGAATCGCCGGGGCGTTGACGGGCGCCGGGCTGTTTGCCCTCCTCGGCATCGGCCTCGTCTATGTGGCGATCGCCTGTCTCTACTTCTCGGCCGCGCTTCTCATGCTCTGCCTGACCCGGCCGAAAAGGATTATCACCACGACCGATCTTCCCGCGGATAGCCGCGCCATTTCGCGATTGTTCGGCGACCTCAAGGAGGGGATCGTCTACGCTTGGAACGGCCCGGGAATGCGCGCTGCACTCTGCGTCGCCTTTCTGGCCAATCTCACCGCTTTTCCTTTCACTGGCGGATTGCTGCCCTACATCGCGCGGGAGATCTTTCAGACCGACCAGACCGGCCTCGGCTATCTCTCCGCGAGCTTCGCCGTCGGCTCACTGATCGGCTCCATCACGCTGAGCCTCGTCAGCGGACTGCGCATTGCCCGGCTCCTGATCGGCGCAACGCTGGCCTGGTACGCCATGCTGCTGGTATTCGTGGAAGTCAGGACCATGCCGGTCGCGATGGCCTGCCTCGTTCTCGCCGGCATCGCGCAGAGCATGTCGATGATCTCGGCAGCCGTGATCCTGATGCGAACGGCGAGCGCACATCTGCGCGGCCGCGTGATGGGCGTCCGCATGATGGTGATCTATGGCCTGCCGCTCGGACTACTTGCCGCCGGTAGCCTGATCGACATCATCGGCTATTCCGCGACCGGCTCGCTTTATGCCGCCTCGGGGATCATCGCGATGCTGGCGATCGCGATCCGCTGGCGCGCTGATCTCTGGCCGGTGCACGCCCCCGCCAATGCGCGCTAGTCCCCATACCCGCGCAGCCGCTCGATATCGAGGATGGTGACGCCGCCATATTCCAGCCGCAGCAGCCCCTCCTTCTCCAGCCGGTTCAGCGCGCGGTTGGCGTTCTGGCGGGACATGCCGGAGAGCGCGCCGATCTCCTCCTGGGTGATCTCCAGATGCGCGGTCGATTCCGGATAGAGGATCGGGTTGTACAGCGAGGCGATGCTGCGGGCGAGGCGCGCGGTGGCGTCCAGCGTACGGTTGACCTCGATCATGCCGATGAACTGGCCGAGCCGTTCGTTGAGCTGGCGCACCAGGAAGCGGTTGAAGCCGACGCTGTTCTCGAACAGCCACATGAAGGCGCTGCGTTCCATCAGGGCCACGCGGCTGTGGCGCAGCGCGACCACGTCATAGCGGCGCGGCTCGTTCTTGAGCACGCTGCCCTCGCCGAACCAGGCCCCTGCCGTCAGCCCGGCAAGGCTGGTCTCCTTGCCGTCCCTGGAGACCCCGCCCATGCGGGCAAGGCCGCCCACCATGCCGGCCCAATAGGCGAACGTGTCGCCGCGCATGAACACGGTCTCGCCGGTGCCGTATGACCGCTCCGTGATTCCGGCCCGCGCGACTTCGATCTCCGCTTGCGTAAGCTCGCGCGACCAGGCGGCGACGCGCTTCAGATGCTCTTCCGAAATCATGATCTCGCCGCCAGCCGCACCGTTTCGTCGCCTCGCCGTCTGCTGCAATGCAACATGATAATTTCGACCGCCATCCGACGAAAGATGAAGGCCACTGCCGCCCGGCAAACTTTGTCGCAGAATTGTCAGCCGCGAGACATTTCAAAATAGCGCTTTCCCCTATTGAGGACCACCTCGGGCGATGCGGCTTTTGATCCCAAACGGGAACGGGAGTGGCGCGGTCCGGTCGAGACCATCTGCTGCATGGCCTCACCGGCACCACCGTACTAGGATCGCCGGGCAGGAACGGACGAAGAGCGCCGCTAAAAAGCGCCATCACCGGGAGGGTTTGGTTTGGTGGCTACCAGTCTTGAAGTGCGCGGCGTGTCCCTGCGATTCGGCGGCGTCCGAGCGCTGACCGACGTCGGCTTCGCCATCAGGGAGGGCGAGCTGTTCTCGATCATCGGCCCCAACGGCGCCGGCAAGACCTCGATCGTGAACTGTATTTCTGGCCGCTACAAGCCGACCGAGGGCCAGCTGTTTTACCAGGGCCGCGACATCACCGGTTTGACCCCGAATGCCCGCGCCTCACTCGGCATCGGCCGCACCTTCCAGAACCTGGCGCTGTTCCACCACATGAGCGTGCTCGACAACATCATGGTCGGGCGTCATCACCTTCTGAAGAACAATTTCCTCACGGGCTCGCTGTACTGGCTCACCGGCGCGCGCAAGGAGGAGCTCGAGCACCGCCGCAAGGTCGAGGAGATCATCGACTTCCTCGATCTCCAGTCGGTGCGAAAAGCCACCGCCGGCACCCTCTCCTACGGCCTGCGCAAGCGCGTTGAGCTCGCCCGCGCCATGGCGCTGGAGCCGCGCCTCATCCTCCTCGACGAGCCGATGGCCGGCATGAACTTCGAGGAGAAGGAGGATATGGCCCGCTACATCGTCGACCTCAACGAGGAGTTCGGGATGACGGTGGTGATGATCGAGCACGACATGGGCGTGGTGATGGACATCTCCCATCGGGTCATGGTGCTGGATTTCGGCAAGAAGATCGCCGAAGGCGATCCGACGTCCGTGCTCGCCGATCCCCACGTCAGGCGCGCCTATCTCGGCGAGGAGGACGAGGTGCTGGTCGATCCCGACGATGCTTCGCCAGCGCAGGAGAGCGCGGCATGATGGATTACGCAGGCCGTGTCGCGCAGGCCGACACCTATCCGAAAATGCTCCGGCTCAACGCGAAGGAGCACGGCAACGAGATCGCATTGCGCGAGAAGGATCTCGGGCTCTGGCGGCTGTTCACCTGGAACGACTATCAGACCCGCGTACGCGACTTTGCGCTCGGTCTTCTCGAAGTGGGCCTTGGTCGCGGCGACGTGATCGGCATCATCGGCGACAACAGGCCGGACTGGGTCGCGGCGGAAGTGGCGACGCACGCCATTGGCGGCCTAAGCCTCGGACTTTACCGCGACGTGCTCGACGAGGAGGCCTCCTATCTCCTCAACTATGGCGAGGCGCAGCTCGTCTTTGCCGAGGACGAGGAACAGGTCGACAAGCTGCTCACTCTCGCCGAGCGCGCGCCGAAGCTGAAGCACATCATCTATTCCGATCCGCGTGGAATGCGGAAATACGACGACCCGCGGCTAATGTCGGCAAAGACGTTCGCCGAGCTCGGCCGGGCACGTGCCGCGCGGGAGCCGGAGCTTTACGACAAGCTGGTCGATGCCACCAAGGGCGAGGACGTCGCGATCCTCTGCACGACGTCGGGCACCACCTCCCATCCCAAGCTTGCCATGCTCGCCGCCGGCCGCGTGCTCGGCCATTGCGCGACCTATCTTGCCTTCGACCCCAAGGGCCCGGACGACGAATACGTCTCGGTGCTGCCGCTGCCGTGGATCATGGAGCAGGTCTACGTGCTCGGCAAAGGCCTGTTGTGCCGGATGAAGATCAACTTCGTCGAAGAGCCAGATACCATGATGAACGATCTGCGCGAGATCGCGCCGACGTTCGTGCTGTTTGCGCCCCGCGTCTGGGAGTCCATTGCCGCCGACGTCCGCGCCAAGGTGATGGATGCGACGCCCTTCAAGCAGCGCCTGTTCGACGTCGGCATGAAGACCGGCCTCGCCGCGCTCGAACACGGCAAGCGCTCTGGCCTTGCCGACGCGATCCTGTTCCGCGCCCTGCGCGACCGCCTCGGCTTCACC
>NZ_JALBGZ010000038.1:0-21488 GCF_023006515.1 Bradyrhizobium sp. PRIMUS42 | reverse complement strand
ATCCGCATCCGCGGCTGCGCCCAGGCCCACACCCATCAGCATGTCACGGCCGCACCCGCGCTCAGTGAGCTCGGCGCCGAGATTTCCATCGCGCGCGCCAAGCAGGCCACCGGCCTTGCAATCTCCGACGTCCGCTATGCCGCGATCTACGACAGTTTCACCATCACGCTCGCGATGCTGCTGGAAGACCTCGGCCTTGCCGGGCGCGGCGAGGCGGCTGCTCGCGTGCGGTCAGGTCATTTCGGCCGCGACGGCGCGATGCCGCTGAACACCCATGGCGGCCTGCTCAGCTACGGCCATTGCGGCGTCGGCGGCGCCATGGCGCATCTGGTCGAAGCGCATTTGCAGATGACGGGACGGGCAGCCGGCCGCCAGGTGCGCGATGCCTCGATCGCCTTGTTGCACGGCGATGGTGGTGTGCTGTCGTCCCATGTCAGCATGTTCCTGGAGCGGGTGCGATGAGCGGGCGTCTGGCGGACTGGACCAAGGGCGAACAGGCCATCACCTTTCAGACCTGCGCCGCGTGCGGCCATGTGCAGTATTTCCACCGAGCCTTCTGCGCGGCGTGCGGCGCCTCCGATCCGCGCGACCAGCGTGCCAGCGGCAAGGGCAGGGTCTACGCGACCTCGCTGGTCTGCCGCGCCGCCACGCCAGAGACGCGCGCCCACGTGCCCTACAACATCCTGCTGGTCGATTGCGCCGAGGGTTTCCGCATGATGGCCCACGGCGAGAATGACCTTGCCATCGGCGATTCGGTCGTTGCGAGCTTCAAGCCGTTTGCCGGCAGGCTCGTGCCGTTTTTTGCAAAGAGCAAATAGTGGGGATGCTGTAGCCCGGATTGGGCTTCGCTCCATCCGGGCTACTGCCGAGAGCGAGTCGCGGGATCCGTCATTCGGGGGCGGTCCGAAGGACCGAGCCTGGAACGGGATTCTGGGCCTGGCGCTGTGCGAGGCGCCACCCCGGAATGACGAAAACTCTAAAACTCCAGCTAACGCCCGTAGAACAAGATGCTGGCGATGACGAGCATCGCCGTCACCGCCAGCATATGCGCGAGCGCTCCCGAGGCCGCCCCCTTGGTGGCTTCCTTCATGCCTTTTTCTCCCTAGACTTGGGCGTGACTCATCATTGTGCGGCTAGCGCACCCGACGGCCAATTGTTTTACTCGGAACACCCCACTTGCGAGTACTCACCGCGATTTGTCCCCACGCGGCGAATATCGACTGTGTCAGGGTCGATCAGCAATGCGGCGGCAATTTGACTCGATGATGTTGCTCCTGCGTCGGCGCAAGAATAGAGTTTCAGAGAACTCCCGCCGACAACGACAAAAAGCATCAAAAATTCAGGGAAAACTTCAGGAAAATCATGGCCCGCATCAACTACAGCGACCCGTCCAAGGCCTCCGACCGCACCCGCGAAATTCTCGACAAGAATCGCAATGCCAACATCTTCCGCATGATGGCGCACTCCCCAAGCTATTTCGAGCAGTACTGCCGCCTGGGCGGCGCCATCCGCCACAAGGGCGAGCTCGACCCCGTCGTGCGCGAGCTCGCAATCACCCGCACCGGCATTTTGTGCGAGGCGCCGTACGAGATCGTTGCGCACAAGCGCATCGGCAAGAATGTCGGCGTCACCGACGAGCAGAACGAGGCGCTCGCGGACTGGCAGGCGGCGACGTGCTTCAACGAGGTGCAGCGCGCGGCGCTCGCCTTCACAGACGAGATCGTGACGCTGAAGAAGCCGGCGGATGCGACCTTCAAGGCAATCGCAGCGAAGCTGACGCCGGCCGCGCTGGTCGAGCTCCAGCTCTCGGTCGGCTTCTACATCATGACGTCAAAGTTCTTGGAGACATTCGAGATCGACCTGCAGCCCGTGACGGAAGTGGTGGGCTGATTCAAAATCCGCGGCGAGGGACGCTCATGACGATCGACGAATATGCGGCCTGGGCCGCGAGCATTGCGAAGGTCGATGAGCATCCGTCGAACGAGCGGCTGTCCTATCTCGGTCTTGGCCTTGCCGGCGAAGCCGGCGAGGTCGCTGATCACATCAAGAAGCTCCTGCGCGACGACTGGCTCGACAAGGCGGGTCTGGTCGATGAGCTGGGCGATGTCATCTACTACTGGGCCTGCCTCTGTGCCGCGACTGGTCAGCAGCCATCCGAGCTGCTGGAGAAGAGTGCGGCGAAGATCAAGCGGCGCCTGAGCGAGGCGGCGAGCCGGTAGGGAGACGTAGGTTCGGGGCACTGACACCTCGCCGCGTCATGGCCGGGCTTGTCCCGGCCATCCACGCCTTGCCACGGAGCACGGAGAACGTGGGTGCCCGGGCCTTCGCCGCGCCGAAGCGGCTTCGGCCGCGCAGGCGGGACAAGCCCGGGCATGGCGACCTCTTGTGAACGAATCTCAAGCGCTCACGTCGACGTCAGAATATCCACTCTCGCATTCGCGACGATCAGGCGATCGGCCAACAGCTGGGCCAGATTGCGCATGACGCGCTCGCTGGCGCGGGGGTGCTGCTTGCGGAAGCGTTCGAACGCCTTCAGCGGCACTTCGAACGCGGTCGCGGCCATGTCGGCAAAGACGTCGGCCGAGCGCGTCGTCTCCAGCAGCGCCATCTCTCCGAAGGCCATGCCGGCGGTCAGTGTCGCCAGCCGTACGCCGTCGGGCAGCGTGACATGCACCGCACCGCTGCGCAGGAAGAACAAGGATTCGGCGGGATCGCCCGTGGTGATGATCTTGGCGCCGGCCTGAAAGGTTCGGATCGTGCAGATCGAGGCGAGATCCGTCAGCTCTTCCTCGCTCATACCTGATAGCAGCGGCTGCTCGGCAAGCTCGGTGGTCTCGTGAAAGTCGATCGAGCCGCCATAGCGGAAGACGATCTGGTCTTCGGCCCATTCGATCGCGGTGTCGAGCAAATAGAAGTCGCGGACGTTCTTCAGCTCGGCGGTCCATTCCCGCAGGCTGTCCCATTCCTTGGAGGTGCGCCTGACGCCTGACAGCACGACGGTCACGTTCAGCGCCGCGAGCTCCTCGAAGGTTTCGGCGACGAGCCGCGCACCGGCGCGGGTGGTGGAGGTGACGCGGTGCAGGTCGAACACGACGATTTGCGGCCGCGGTCGTCCCGCCAGCCGGCGCGAGACGTAGTCGACGGCCGACAGCGACAGCGTGCCGACCAGCTCGATGACCCGCACCTCCTGCTCATGTGCAGCCAGAATTTCGCGCTCCTGCGGCCGGCGCACGCGGCGTGACGGACTCTTGCCGATATCGTAATCGGCGATGACGGCGTTGCGCGCATCGTCGCTGCGGTTGAGCATGTGCAGATCGTAGTGCGAGGACAGCGCCTCGCAGACCTTGATGCCGCGCACGCTGTTGCCGTGCTTGTCGAGCTTCGGCGAATAGCTGCCGAGGCCGAGGCGGGCAGGGAGCGCGGCCAGAATGCCGCCGCCGACGCCGCTCTTGGCGGGGATACCGATGCGGTAGATCCATTCTCCGGCATAGTCGTACATGCCGGACGACGTCATCACCGAAAGTGTGCGCGAGATCGCGTAAGCGCTCAGCACCTGCTCGCCCGTGACCGGATTGACTCCGCGATTAGCAAGCGTTGCCGCCATCACCGCGGTGTCACGCGCGGTCACCAGCACGGCGCATTGCCGGAAATAGACGTCGAGCACGGCGGCGACGTTGTCCGAGATCACCGCGTTGGTCTTGAGCAGGTAGCCGATGGCGCGGTTGCGGTCGCCGGTCTGGCTTTCGGAGGCATAGACGGCCTCGTCCACGGCAAGGTCGCGCCCGGCAAAGCGGCCGAGCGCGAGGCGGATCTGCTCGAAGGCTTCCGCGCCCTTGCTGTCGTAGATCAGCCCGGTGCAGGCGATTGCGCCGGCATTGACCATCGGATTGAACGGGTGGTTCTCGGAATTGAGCCGGATCGAGTTGAAGGGATCGCCGGAGGGCTCGACGCCGATCGCACTCTCGACCTTGCCTGCGCCCAAAAGGTCCAGCGCCAGCGCGAACACGAACGGCTTCGACATCGACTGGATGGTGAAGGGCACCCTGGAGTCGCCGACCTCGTAGACGTGGCCATCCAGTGTCGCGAGGCTGATGCCAAAATAGGCAGGATTGGCCTTGCTCAGCTCGGGGATGTAGTCGGCAACGTTACCCGAGGTCTCGGCCGAGAATTCGTTGAGGCAATTGTCCAGAAACCGCAGCAGAGGCGGTTTCGAGCGGGTCCAGGCGGAGGCGAGAGGCGAGAGCGGTGTCATCGCCTCATTTGTGCAACGCAATCAGGGCGCGCGCAACCCGTCCGGCACCATGGTCCGGCGGACCAGGAGAAGGGCCAGCGCGGTCGTGGGTACGAGGATGGCAAGGCCTAGCAGGGTCACCTGCAACTGCGACAGCGGCATGATTCCGCCGCCGGGCGTCGCCACCACGAAGCCGCCGATCACCAGCAGCACGCGGATCGGCCATTCCAGCGCGCCGGTGCCGCGCAGATCGCCGACGAAGGGCTGGTAGCCCTGGATGCCGCCACAGATGAACAGCGTGCCGAACGCGGCAAGACCCATCAAGCCGAGGCCGGCGAAGTAGGGGCTCGGTCCCTGCAGCACCAGCGCCGGATTGAGCACGAAGAAGAACGGGATGAAATAGATGATACTGCCGACCCACATCGATTCCCAGCCGGTCTTCATCGCCGGCGAGCCCGCGATGCCTGCGGCGGCGAATGAGGCGATCGCGACGGGCGGCGTGATCGACGACAGCATGCCCCAGTAGAAGATGAACATGTGCACCGCCATCTTGTTCAGCCCGAGCTTCTCCAGTGCGGGGGCGACCAGGATGGCGAGGAAGATGTAGCAGGCCGTCGTCGTCAGCCCGAGGCCGAGGATGAGGCTGGTGAGGGCGCACATGCCGAGCAGCAGGAAGGCATTGTCGCCGGCAATATGCAGGAGGTCATTGGCAAGGCTCGACACCACGCCGGTCATCGAGAATGCGCCGATCAAAAGGCCGCAGCCGGCAAGGATGCCGACCAGTTCGACGAAGGTGCGCCCGTTGACCTCCAGGAATTTGCCGATCGTCGCGAACGTCCAGCGCGTGTCCTTGGAGAAGAGCTGGTTGAGGACCAGCAGCAGGGCGGTGGCGTAGAACGGCGCATGGCTCTCGCGCTTGAAATGGAGCAGCATCACGATCAGCAGCGCGATGACGAAGACGTAGTACCAGCCGTCCTTGATCGTATCCATGACCCGCGGCAGCTCGGCGCGCGGAATGCCCTTCAGCCCGTGGCGCGCGGCGTAGGTATCGACCTGCATGAACAGCCCGACATAGTAGAGCGCGGCCGGGATGATCGCGGCCACGGCGACTTCTGCGTAGCTGACGTTGAGGAACTGTGCGATCACGAAGGCGGTCGCGCCCATCACCGGCGGCGCCAGCACTGCGCCGGTCGAGGCGCAGGCCTCGATCGCGGCGGCATAGGACGCGCGAAAACCGCTCTTCTTCATGACGGGGATGGTCATGGTGCCGGCGGTCAGAACGTTGGAGATGATCGAGCCCGACATCATGCCGAGCAGGCCGCTGGCGAAGATACAGACCTTGGCGGCACCGCCGCGGAAGGTGCCGCACATCGCGAAAGAGAGATTGATGAAGAATTTGCCGGCGCCCGTCATCATCAGCGCGGTACCGAACACGAGGAAGCCGATCACGGTATCGGCGAAGGCCTGGATCGGGATGCCGAGCAGGCTTTCGCCCGACAGCACATGATAGGCAGTTGCCTGCTCCAGCGTCGACTGCGTGCCGCGGAACGGGCCGAGCCAGCTGGCCTCGGCAAACAGCGGATAGACGGTGAAGGGGAGCACGCTCAAGAGCAGGCTCCAGCCGCCGGTGCGGCGCAGCGCCTCCATCAGTATGACCCACATCACGAGGCCCGCGGCGATCACGCTGTTCGGCGCGCCGCCGAACTCCCAGCCGGCCTCGGCCGCCTTGCGCACGTTCGACATCAGCAGCAGCGCTGCGGCGAAGGTCGCGACGAAGAGGGCGAGGTCGTACCAGGGAATCCGATCGAGCGGGGCGCGCTCCGTGCCCGGGAAGATCAGGAACGTGAACGGCAGCATCAACGCGATCAGGAGATAGAAATATTCGGTGTTGAGCTGGGTGTAGCCGATGAAGAAGCGCAGCGAGAATTGCTGGTTGATGCAGAGCAGGATCGTCGCCGCGGTCGCTGCGATCAGCGTCCAGCGCCAGGCGCCGCGCAGGGTGCGCACGCGCGTCACCTCCGCTTCCTGCATGTTGCCGGCGGCGCCATGCGGATCGTCGAACACGACCCGCTTGGCCTCGTCTTGCGGGGCGGTGGAGGTGGAAGCAGAAGACATCATTGATCCCGGGTGTCGGCTGGTAACTAACTAAGCGAATGGCCGTTGGTTGAATCGATGGGGCCACGTGCTCTTCCACCTCTCCCGCTTGCGGGAGAGGTCGGCGCGCAGCGCCGGGTGAGGGCTCTTTCCTCTGGGGGAATCTCGCCGTGGAGACACCCTCTCCGCAACCCTCTCCCGCAAGCGGGAGAGGGAGCGCACCGTGGACGCGGTAGGATTCAACCCCACCGGGTCTATTCCTCGAACCCGTTCGGCATGTCGGCTTTCGCAAGCGCGGCTGCGCGCGCCTTCATCCAGCCGTCGAGGAAGGCCTTGTCGTCCGATGGCGGATTGGACTTGCCGTACTCCGCCCACGCCGCGCCGAGCACCTCCTGCCGCTTGATCAGCTTGTTGTTGTGGGCCTCCTGCGCATCGCTCCAATGCCCGGCTTCCTTCAGCGCCTTCACCGCGCCGGGATGCACCGGCACCACCCAGTTCTTGGTCTGGCGATCGGCCGCGAGACCGCCGGCGCCTGGCGCGGAATCCTTGTAGGCGTCGTAGTTCGCGATCATCGCCTTGGTCATCGCATAGACCTGGTCGGCCGGTTGCGAGGCGTAGGTGACGAAGATCGGGTAGGGGTAATTGCCGAGCTCGACCGGCTTGTCCGGCGAGATGCCGGCGCCGCAGGTCGCGGTCTGCGGGAAGAAGAACGAGCCGACCTTCTGCATCCGCGCCCAGCCTTCCTTGTCCTTGGCCGGTAGCGGCGGCCAGATCAGGCCGCGCGGCGAAGTCTCGGCCTCTTTGGCGGGGCCGGTAATGGTGGTGCCGAAGGCGGCATCGACGTCGTTGTTGATCAGTCCTTTCCACATCGCGCCGTAGCTCGCGAACTCGACGGCCTTGACGTCCTTCTGCGTCAGACCCGCGAAGGCGAGCACCGCGAGCGAATTCTGGTTCAGCGCGGGCGAGCCGACCACGAAGCCGACGCGCTTGCCCTTGAGGTCCTTCAACTCCTTCACGCCGGTGTCGGCCGCAACGCCCAGCGAGCCGCAATTGCAGTCGACGGATGAGAGCAGGATCTGGAGCGGCTGCGGGCCCCATTCCTTTGACCCGAACTCGAACATGCCTTCCTGTGCGAAATAGGTGCCTGATCCCATCGCAGATGAGACCGCGCGCTTGGCGCGCAGCGGCGCGAGGCGGGCGACGTCGTTGCCTGCGGGGAGCACGCGCACGTCGGTGCCGTATTTGTCCTTCATCATCTTGCCGACGCCGACCGCGATGTTGAAGCCGGCGGTGCCGGTGTCATAGGCGGTGAAGGTCAAGGTCGCCGGCAGCTTGACGTCCTCGGCGAGCGAATAGCCTGTAGACGCAAAAGAAATACCTGCCACCAAGGCAGGCGTGAGTATGAGCAGCCCACGAAGCATGTTTTTCTCCCTCCATCTTCGCGTTTGTCGCGAAGATTTTCTTTCTTTGTTTGAAACACAGTTTTGTTTGAAACAGATCATGTCATCGCGATCAAGCGATGGCAACGCCGTCCCGCGAACGCGAGGCGCTATCGCATTTGGCGCCAGCAAAACGGTAGGATGCATCCGCGTCGTCATGGCCGGGCTTATTCCGGCCATCCACGTTCTTTTCGCTGGAAAACAAGTACGAGGATGCCCGGGACCGGCCCGGGCATGTCCAGTTCGTGGAACGAGCGATCACCAAGCTTACGCTGCGAGGAGCCCTCTGACAGATTGTCGCGGAAAGCGCGGAAACGACGGAGAATGCACTCAACTCGTGACGATCGCGATCGCCTGTCCCTCGGCAACGATGTCGTCGAGTTTCACCAGAAGCGACGTGATGGTGCCGTTCGCAGGCGAAGGCACCGGTATCTCCATCTTCATCGCTTCGACCACCACAATTTCATCGCCATCCGCGACGGTTCCTCCAACTTGCACGGGAGTTGCGCAGATGCGTCCCGCGACTTCGGTGACGATCTTAATTTCTGGCATGCCATCGCCTTTTTGTTGTCGTTGCAAAATGCCTGAGGTAGCGTCATCTGCAAGTGGAATTTAATTCCGCAGAGCGGAACAGGCGGTAGGAAACAATGGGACGACGATCGGAGCGGTTGAGTAGGCAAGGCATGCTCGCTGGCGATGCCGGCGAGGGTGATGTCATCCAGGTGGTCTCGCGCGCGTTCGACGTGTTGCGATGCTTCGAGGGCCACGACGCGAGGCTCGGCAATCTCGAGATTTCGAATCGCTGCGGCCTGCCGCGCTCGACGGTGTCGCGGCTCACGCACACGCTGACGCGGATGGGACAACTGGTCTATCTGCCGCGTGATCAAAAATATCGCATCGGCCCGAGTGCGGTGGCGATGAGCGCTTCGATGATGAAGGGCGCACAGCTGCGCAGCATGATCCGCCAGCGGCTGCAGGAAGTTGCCGAGCAGCTTCCCGGCACGGTCGGCTTAGTCGTGCCCGATCGCTTCAATCTCGTCTATCTCCAGTTCGCGCGCTCGGCCTCTGCGCTCGGCCTGCACGAGGGCACCGGCAGCCGCATCTCGATGGCCTCCACCGCAGCGGGCGCGGCCTACACGGCGGCGTTGTCGCCGGAAGTCGGCGATGCCTTCATCGCGGAGATGGAGCGCGAAGCGCCCGAGGCTGCGAAGATCCTCAGGCCCCGCATCGAGGCCAACCGGCAGATGCTGCGCGAGCGTGGCTATGTCGTGGCCTGCGGCCTGTGGAGCCCGCACATCAACGGCCTCGCCGTGCCGATCTGGTCGCCGCAATATCAGACCTTCGTGGTCATCACGATTGGTCTGCTCTCGGCGATGTATGACGAGCAGCGTCTGCATGACGAAGTCGCCCCGCTGATGCTGCAGCTTGGCCGCTCGCTCGGCAGCCTGGTAGAAGGCGCAGAGGGCGATGCCTTCAACAACCGCATCTCGCGTAAGCCGGTCGCCATGGCCGTGCACAACAATAACAAGCCGATCAATTCGGAGGGAGTGAATGAACTGGAAGCCGGAACTCGACGAGCTCGCCCGGCGCGAAGCCTTCGCGCGGGAGATGGGCGGCGTTGACAAGGTCAAGCGACAGCATGACCAGGGCCGGCTGACTGTTCGGGAGCGTATCGACAAGCTCATTGATCGAAATAGCTTTCACGAGATCGGTGCCGTCTCCGGCATCGGTGAGTACGATTCCAGCGGCGAGCTGCAGAAACTGACGCCGGCGAACTGCGTGTTCGGCCGCGCGCGCGTCGACGGCCGCACCGTCGTGGTGGTCGGCGATGATTTCACCGTGCGCGGCGGCTCGGCCGATGCGTCGATTTCCGCAAAACCGCTGATGGCGGAGGAGATGGCGCACGACTTCCGTCTGCCGATCGTCCGCATCATCGAAGGCTCCGGCGGCGGCGGCTCGGTCAAGACCATCGAGACCAAGGGCGCGGCCAATCTGCCTGGAGGCATCGGCGGAACGCGCTGGTATCGCTTCACGACGGAGAACCTGTCGCGCGTGCCGGTGGTCGCACTCGGCCTCGGCTCGGTCGCAGGGCTCGGTGCCGCGCGGCTTGCCGCCAGCCACTATTCCATCATGACGCGGAAGTCCGCGATGTTCGTCGCGGGCCCGCCGGTTGTGAAGGCGCTGGGGCAGGACCTCTCGAAGGAGGAACTCGGCGGCGCCGACATCCAAACCCGCGCCGGTGCGGTCGATCATGCCGTCGATACGGAAGAAGAAGCGTTCGCCTGCGCGCGGCGTTTCCTCTCTTATTTGCCGTCATCGGTCTACGAGCTGCCGCCGACCTTGCCTTGCGCCGACAACCCTGAGCGCAGCGACGAAGCGCTGCTGAGTGTCGTGCCGCGCAGCCGCAAGCAGGTCTACAAGATGCGGCCCATCATCGAGTCCGTCGTCGACAAGGGCTCGTTCTTCGAGGTCGGCAAGAACTTCGGCAAGCCTCTCATCGTCGGCCTCGCCCGGCTGGAGGGCAGGGCGGTGCTGCTGCTCGCCAGCGACAGCTTTCACTATGGCGGCTCCTGGACCGCGGATGCCTGCCAGAAGGTGGTGCGCTGGGTCGACTTCGCCGAGACCTTCCATCTGCCGGTCGTCTATCTCATGGATTGCCCCGGCTTCATGATCGGCCTCGATGCAGAGAAAGCCGCCACCATCCGTCACGGCGTTCGCGCCATGGCCGCGGTCAACCAGACCACCGTGCCCTGGTGCACCGTGATCCTGCGCAATGCGTTTGGTGTTGCGGGCGTCGTGCATCAGCCGGCCGATCGCTTCTCGATCCGCTACGCCTGGCCGTCGGCCTATTGGGGCTCGCTGCCGCTCGAAGGCGGCATCGAGGCCGCCTATCGCGCCGACATCGACGCGGCCGAGGACAAGGCGGCGAAGCTGGAGGAAATCCAGGAGCGCCTCAACAAGCTGCGCTCGCCGTTCCGCTCGGCCGAAAAATTCTGGGTCGAGGAGATCATCGATCCCCGCAAGACGCGCTCGCTGTTGTGCGAGTTCGCCCGGCTCGCGGAGCCCTTGCGCAAGCCGGGACCGCCGGAGAACTTTTCGATCAGGCCGTAGGGTAGCGGCTTTCGTTGCCGGCCAAAACAGTAACGCGCCAAGCTCCCCAACAAGAACAAGAGGAAGCGCCAATCGTGTACGACTTCATCATCGTGGGCGGCGGCTCGGCGGGGTCCGTGCTGGCCCACCGGCTCTCGGCGAAGAGCGCCAACAAGGTCCTGCTGTGCGAAGCCGGGCAGGACACGCCGCCCGGAAACGAGCCGGCCGAGATCAAAGACAGCTATCCCGGCACCGCCTATTTCGATCCGCGCTTCCACTGGACCGAGCTGAAGGTCACGACCCAGGTCGTCAGCCACAACAATCCGCATGAAGCGCGGCCTCCTTTACGCAAATATGAGCAGGCGCGCGTGCTCGGCGGCGGCTCGTCGATCAACGGCCAGATGGCCAATCGCGGCGCACCGACCGATTACGACGAATGGGACGCGCGGGGCGCTACGGGGTGGAGCTGGAACGACGTGCTGCCCTTCTTCAAGAAGGTCGAGCGCGACCTCGATTTCGACGGTCCCTTCCACGGCAAGGACGGCAAGATCCCGGTTCGCCGGATTCCGCGCGAGCACTGGACGCGGCATTCGCAGGCCTTCGCCGAGGCCTTCCAGCAGGCCGGGCACCAGTTCGTGCCGGACCAGAACGGCGCGTTCGTCGACGGTTATTTTCCGGTGACGCATTCCAACCAGGCCGAGCAACGCGTCTCGGCCGCGATGGGTTATCTCGATCGCGACACCCGACAGCGCGCCAACCTCACGATCTCCACCAACACGCAAGTGAGAGAGCTGCTGTTCGAAGACACGCGGTGCGTCGGCGTGAAGGCGATGGTTGACGGGCGTGAACAGGAATTCCGCGGGCGCGAGATCATTCTCTCCAGCGGCGCCATCCACTCGCCGGCGCATCTGCTCCGCGCCGGCATCGGCCCGGTCGGCCATCTCAAGGATCTCGGCATTCCCGTCCTGATGGGCCTGCCTGGCGTCGGCCAGCGCCTGATGGATCATCCCTCGATCTCGCTGTCCTCCTTCGTCCGCCGCGGCGCGCGCATGAACGAGCACACCAGGCGCCACATGCAGCTCGGTTTGCGATATTCTTCGGGGCTCGAAGGCGTGCCGAAGGGCGACATGTTCGTCGTCCTGCTCAGCAAGTCGGCCTGGCATGCGGTCGGGGAGCAGATCGGCTCGCTCTTGACCTTCGTCAACAAGACTTATTCCGAGACCGGGCAGGTCAAGCTTGCCTCGCGCGATCCCTCGGTAGAGCCGATCGTCGAGTTCAATCTCCTGTCCGACCGGCGCGACCTCGATCGGCTGATGAGCGGCTTCCGCAAGATGGCGGCGGTGCAGATGAGCGACGTGGTCAAGGCGGTGACAGACAAGCCGTTCCCGGCCGCCTATACGGACAAGGTGCGCAAGATCGGCGTGGTCAATACCAAAAACAGGATTCTGACCAAGATCGCCGCGGCTTTGATGGACGGGCCGGCGGCGCTGCGTCACTACATGATCGACAATTTCGTGGTCGAGGGATTTACCTTCGATCAGGTCATCAACGATGACGAGGCGCTGGAAGCCTTCGTGCGCAAGGCGACGATCGGCGTGTGGCACGCCTCGTGCTCATGCCGCATGGGGCGGGCCGACGATCCGATGGCGGTGGTCGATACAGAAGGCCGCGTCAAGGGCATCCACGGCCTGCGCGTCGTCGACGCCTCGATCTTCCCGGTGGTGCCGTGCGCCAACACCAACTTCCCGGTCCTGATGTCGGCGGAGAAGATCGCGGCCGCGATCACGCAATAGCGTTGGCGGACCGTAGGATGGGTAGAGCGGAGCGAAACCCATCAAGATGTCCCGGGCAAAAAGAGCGGTGATGGGTTTCGCAAGAGCTCTACCCATCCTGCGCAACTATAGCCGCAGCACCTTGCCGGGATTCATGATGTTCTGCGGATCGAGCGCGCGCTTGATGGTTCGCATGATGTCGAGCTCGGTCTTCGAGCGGTAGTGGCTGAGCTCGTCGAGCTTGTCGATCCCGATGCCGTGTTCCGCCGAGATCGAGCCGCCCATGGACGTGATGAGATCGTTCACGGCCCGCGTGATGGCGGCCTTGTATTGCGTCAGCGTCTGCTGATCCATGCCGAGCGGCCCCATGAACGAGAAATGCAGATTGCCGTCGCCAATGTGCCCCAAAGGATAGGGGCGAATGGCCGGGAGAATGTCGCACACCGCCTTGAGCCCGAGGTCGATGAACTCCGGAATCCTGGAGATGGCCACCGACACATCGTAGGTGAGTCCCGGCCCCTCGGCGCGGGAGGCCTCGGCGACGCTTTCGCGGATGCGCCACATGTTCTGCGATTGGCTTCCGGTCTGAGCGATCACCGCGTCGATCACGCGTCCGGTCTCGAGCTGCTGGCTAAGAAACTGCTCCATCTTCGCCGCTATGCCCTCAGCCCCGTCCTGGCGCGCCCGCGAGGACGACCATTCGAGTAGCAGGTACCATGGCGTGTCCGCCCGAAGCGGATCCTGCGTGCCGGGAATGTGGCGGAGTACCATGTCGATTGCGGCGCGGCTCATCAGCTCGCAGGAGCCGACATTGTCCTCGGATGCGCCATGGGCTTCCGACAGGATCACCAGCGCCGCGCGCGGATTCCGGATCGCCAGCCACGCCGTGCAGACGTCCTTCGGCGCGGGCCAGAGCTTGAGCACGGCCTTGGTGATGATGCCGAGCGTTCCCTCCGCGCCCATGAAGAGGTGCTTGAGGTCGTAGCCGGTATTGTCCTTCTTGAGCGCGCGCAATCCGTCCCAGACCTCGCCATTGGCCAAGACGACTTCGAGTCCCAGGACGAGATTGCGGGCATTGCCGTAGCGGAGCACCTGCACGCCGCCGGCATTGGTCGACAGATTGCCGCCGATCATGCATGAGCCCTGAGCGCCGAGGCTGAGGGGCAGGAACCTATCGTGCCGGCTTGCTGTCTCCTGCAGGGTCTGCAGCACGCAGCCGGCCTCGACCGTCATGATGTAGCCGGTGGCATCGACGTCCAGCACGCGGTTCATGCGGCCGAGCGACAACACGATGCCGGTATGCGCGGGCCAGGGCGTGGCTCCGCCCATCAGACCGGTGTTTCCACCCTGCGGCACGATCGCGACCCCGTGTTCATGGCAGAGCCTGACCACCTTCGCGACCTCCTCGGTATTGCCGGGACGAACGACGGCTCCGGCCCCTCCAACCAGCAGTCCGCGCCAGTCCGTCACGAACGGCTGCTTGCCGTGCTCGTCCTCGATGAGGCCCTTCTCACCGACGATCGCGCGCAGCGAATCGCGCATTTGGGCGGTCAGCGGAGCGGTTGGAATGATGGGTTCGGACGACGGACCGGCAGCCGGCATTTGTTTCCCCTGGGCGCATCTTGGTGTGCACTGCGCACGTAACGTGCGTCGGGGTATTGTCCACGTTTGCGCCGTGGAGTCTAACGGCAAGACGGCTCCGGCCCGCAAGGCCCGGCGAGCAGGGCGCCTTGTGCCGGCGACCGTGCAGGGGGGCGTTTCGGATTTCCTGTTTGAGCCGCGCCGCTGCCAGCGCCGGACGCGCGCTCGGTCGGCAGGCGCAAATCGCGTTTCCTCCGGTATTTTACGGATGTTTGTTGCCGTTTACCGCCAATCTCTGCGATCGCATTTAAGCGACATTAATGATGCCTTCTCGATATGAGACATCTCGATCCCGTGCGGTTCCGGTTTGCGAATGGCCCGTAAGTGTTGATTAACGGAGCGCTCGACATATTCCCCCCGTGACGGACGAGTGTTGGGATCGAACCCGACAGCCTCTTCCGTCGATTTCACAGGGAAAGGACCGTTGCCGCAACGACGGCAGCCAGGATGAATCTCATGCTCCGCCGCGCAATGCTCTGTTTCGCGACAGACCGGAAGGCCAACGTCGCCATCATCTTCGCGCTGACGATGGTTCCTATCATCTTTCTCCTGGGCATGACGCTCGACTACACGCTGGCCTTGCGCAAGCGCGAGCAATTGAACGCAGCCGCCGACGCGGCCGCAATCGCGGCCGTGCGGCCCGCGATGCTGACGCAAACCACCAAGTCCGTTATCGAGAATACGGCGGCTGCCGTCTTTGCCGCGAAGGCGAACCTTCCCGGGTTGGCGGCCGTGCCGACGCCGACGATCACCGTCACCGATTCCGGTCTCTCGCGGACCATCACGGTGTCCTACACCGCAGAGTCCGTCAACAATTTCCCCGGCGTCCTGGGCAAGTCGACCTGGCAGGTGGCCGGTTCGGCAACGGCGAAGGCGTCCAGCGCCCCCAACATGAATTTCTATTTGCTGCTGGATGATTCCCCGTCGATGGCGTTGGCGGCCACCCAGAGCGGCATCGACGCGATGGTTCTCGCCACGAAAAACCAGCCCAACTACGCGAAAAACTGCGCCTTCGCCTGCCACGAGGCGCATCCCAACAACGCAGCTCCGAGCTCGACGAACAAGGACAATCTCACGGTCGCGCGTGCGAACAACATCACGCTGCGGATCGATCTCGTGACGAATGCCGTCAAGCAATTGATGGTCGGACCCTGGTCGTGCCCGCAGTCGGGCACGTCGGGCGGGGTCATGCAGTGCATGTCGGCGCTCAACAACACGACCTACAAGGCCGCCATCTACACCTTCGACTACGCCCTGAACACGATCCAGACGCTGACCACCCCGACCACGGCCGGCACGCAGATCGGCAACATTCAGCTCTTGACGGTCGACCACCAGAACTGCCCGGTTCTCAACGGCTCGGGCGGCTGCATCTACACCACCGATTACGGCACCGATATTCAAAAGGGATTGACCGACCTCAACGCCATCATGCCCAATCCCGGTGACGGTACCGCGGCCGGTACGCCGCAGGAGGTGGTCTTCCTCGTCACTGACGGCGTCGAGGACAAGTTGATCCCGAAGACGGGTGGCAGCTGCGATCCCAATGCCACCTATGCGCTTCCGGCGGCCAACTCGACGACTTTGCGATGCCAGCAACCGCTCAACACGGCGATCTGCGATACCATCAAGACTCGGAACATTCGCATCGCGATTCTCTACACCGAGTATCTGCAACTGCCGAGCGACAGCTGGTACACCAGCCGTATCTCGCAATTCAACAACCCGTCCTCGTCGACCGGCACGATCGCGCAACGGCTGAAATCCTGTGCGTCGCCGGGCCTGTACGCAAACGTTCAGAATGGCGGCGACATCAACCAGGCACTGACGGATCTGTTCATCAAGGTCGCGTCCAGCACGGCCAGCCTCGTGCAGTAGGGAAAAGAGGCCATGCTTGGATCAGCTTCGATAATGAAGAGACGCCGCAATCGTTGCGCCGCTTTTGCCGCGAATGACAGCGGAGCGACGGCCGTCGAGTTCGCGCTCGTCGCCGCGCCGTTTCTCGCGCTTGTCATCGCACTGATCCAGACCTTTCTCGTTTTCTTTGCCCAGCAGACACTCGAATATATCGTGCGCCAGTCGGCGCGTCTCGTGATGACCGGACAGGTTCAGTCTGCGAACATGTCGCAGGCCGTCTTCAAGCAGAAGGTCTGCGATCAGATCGTGATCCTCTTCAACTGCAGTGGCCTGATGGTCGACATGCAGGTGGCGACCTCGTGGACATCAGCGAACACGGCGATGCCGACCTTGACCTACGACGGCTCGGGCAAGGTCTCCAATACCTGGCAGTACGATCCAGGCCAGGCTGGCGATATCGTCGTGCTCCGCATCATGTACGAGTGGCCGGTCGTTCTCGGTCCGCTCGGTTTCAACCTGTCGAACCTCAGCAACGGCAACAGGCTGATCATGTCGTCCGCCGCGTTCCAGAACGAGCCAGGAGCTACCTGATGATCTCGGCCCTGTCATCTCGCGTCCGGCACCTGTTATCCGATGTCCGCGCCGTGGCAGCGACGGAGTTCGCGATCGTGACGCCGTTCATGCTGCTACTCTATGTCGGCGGCGTCGAGCTCGGCACCGCGCTCTCCATGAACGTCAAAGTCAGTGCGACCGCGCATGCTGTCGCCGACATGATCACGCAGAACACATCCGTTAGCCCGAGCCAAATGGACGGTATCCTCGCGGCTGCGACCGCCATCATGGCTCCATATCCCATCGTGAATGGCAGCAACTCCTTGATGACGATCACGGTCTCGGAAGTCTCGACCGACAGCAGCGGCAACGCAACGGTGCAATGGAGCAAGTCGACCAGCGCGTCGGGGGCGAGAACGCCGGGGACCGCCATGGCTTTGTCGTCCTTTACCGCGCCGGGCGGGACCACCAACGCAAAAATCTCGCTCATCCTGAGCGAGGTCTCCTACGATTACACGCCCAACCTCGGCTTCACCATCGCAGGCACGGTCAAGCTGTCCGACAGCTACTATCTGTTCCCGCGCTGCTCGACCAACGCCTCGAGCTTTCCATATTACGACGTGAAGTATAAAACGACTTCTCCGACGTCGACCACCTGCACCTGCGTCCAGCATTTGCAGCAGAAGACCTGTTAGCCTCGCGGGAGCAAGGTTGATCGATCGGGGATGGTGCCGGGCGGCACGTCGGTCTCTTCGAGCAGTTCATCACGCTAGAGCAGGGGCTTGCAGGCGGGGGCGTCTGCGTACAAGCGCGCCTGCAATCGCCCCGGCGCGCTCGGCGCGGGGGGCTGGGCTACGGTAGCCCGCATTGCTTTACGACGTCGAAGCAGGCATTGATGGCGATAGCCGCGCTGGGAAGGGGGCGCTACGGGCGACCGCGGAACCTCCCCTGACGCGCTCGACGTAACCGCCCGAGGATGTCCTGCAATCACCCGGGCCAAGAACATGAGGAACGCGATGGGTAGAGATTCCCATCGACCAGCCCCGAGGATATCCAGGCCATGACCCAGGCACCTGCCATCAGTCGCTTCCCCGTCCCTGATCTCGCCGACATGCCGGACGACATTCGGGCCCGTATCCTGACCGTCCAGGAAAAGTCCGGCTTCATTCCGAACGTCTTTCTCGTGCTCGCGCACCGGCCGGACGAGTTTCGCGCGTTCTTTGCCTACCACGATGCGCTGATGGACAAGCCCGGCAATCTCACCAAGGCCGAGCGGGAAATGATCGTGGTTGCGACCAGCAACCTCAATCAGTGCCAGTATTGCGTCATCGCGCATGGCGCGATCCTGCGCATCCGCGCGAAGGATCCGCTGATCGCGGATCAGGTCGCGGTCAACTACCGCAAGGCTGATATCACGGATCGGCAGAAGGCGATGCTCGATTTCGCCGTGCGCGTCTCGACCGAGGCCTACAAGGTTTCCGAAGCCGATTTCGCCACGCTGAAATCGCACGGCTTCACGGAAGACGACATGTGGGACATCGCCGCGATCTCGGCCTTCTTCGGCCTCTCCAACCGGATTGCCAACGTCACCAGCATGCGTCCGAACCCGGAATTCTATAGCATGGGACGCGGCTGACGGGGCTGACTGACATCTTCGGCAAACACGCTCGTCCGTGCGGAATGGAGGACGGTCATGGAACTCTCATCCCAGCAACTGGCCTTGCAGGAAAAGGCTGCGGCGCTCTCGAACGGGATGATACGCACGCGTGCTGCCGACATCGACCAGTCGCGTGAATATCCATGGGACGTCGTCGAGGCGCTGAAGGCCGAGCGCTTCATGGGAATGACCATTCCGCCGGAATATGGCGGCGAGGGTCGAAGCTTCCTCGACACGGTGTTGGTCATCGAGGAAATCGCCCGATCCTGTACCGTCTCCGCGCGCATCGTGGTCGAAGCCAACATGGGCGCCATCTCGACCGTCATGGCCTATGGGACCGAGGCGCAGCGCAAGCGCGCTGCCGATCTCGTCCTCGGAGGCGACAAGCCGGCCATTTGCATCACGGAGCCCGACGCGGGGAGCGATGCGAGCGGAATGACCACGCGAGCCGACAAACGTGGCAACCGCTACGTGCTCAACGGCAGGAAGCACTGGATCACCGGCGCCGGAATATCCCGTCTCCACCTGATCTTTGCACGCGTATTCGATGAGAGCGGAGAGGAGCTGGGCGTCGGCGGCTTCCTGGCCGTGCGCGGCGAGGCGCAAGGGCTCCGCGTCAGCAAGCGCGAAACGACAATGGGGCTGTGCGGCATGCCCGAGGGCGAGCTCGTCTTCGAGGACCTCGAGATCACGCCGGACATGGTGCTGCTGCCTCCATCCGGCTTCAAGCGCGGCTTTGCCGACCTCATCAATGCCTACAACAGTCAGCGTGTCGGCGCCGGCACGGTCGCCATGGGGATTGCGGCGGGCGCACTGGAGCACGCCATTGAGTGGGCCAAGACGCGCGAACAGTTCGGCCGGCCGATCGGCGAGTTTCAAGGCCTGCACTGGATGCTCGCCGATATGCAGACCCAGCTGACCGCATCGCGCCTGATGCTGCACGCGGCGGCTCTTTCGCGCGGGCCGGGCGGCAGCGCATTTCCCGATCCGATGCTTGCCGCCCAGGCGAAGATCTTTGCCTCGGAAGCCGCGATCAAGATCGTCAACGATGCCCTGCAGGTGTTCGGAGCTCGCGGCTATTCGCGCGACTTTCCTCTCGAACGCATGGCGCGCGATGTCCGCATGTTCACGATCGGCGGCGGCACGGCTCAGGTGCTGCGCACCTTGGTTGCTGGCAAGGTCCTGGGCTGGAAGCTGCCGCAGACGCGCGATGGCTACGTCGCGTCGAGGGACCTTACGGGAAAGAACTAGGGCGTCGTCGTAAGTGACTGCGGCGTCTGGATTGGGATTCGAGGGAGAGGTGCAGAGATGACAGACTTCGTGACGCCGCAGAAGATGGCGGAGATGATTCCGTCGGGGTGCAAGCTTGGTTTGGCGCCGGATGACTACGCCGCAGCCCCCGGATTGGTTCGGATGCTGATCGATCGAGGCATTCGCGATCTCCATGTGGTCTGTGCGCCGATTGGCGGCATGCAGGTCGATATGCTCATCGGCGCCGGCGCTGTGGCAACGCTGGAGACCAGCGCCGTCAGTCTCGGCGAGGCGGGCGGCGCGCCCTGTTTCAGCCGGGCTGTCCGCGACGGATCCATTCGCCTCCGCGACGCGACTTGTCCCGCGGTGTTCGCGGGCCTGACCGCCGCGGAGAAGGGTGTTCCGTTCATGCCGATCCGCGGCATCATCGACAGTGACGTCTTGAAGAAACGGGACGACTGGAAGGTGACGTCCAACCCGTTCGACGATGGTGAGAAGATCGTCGTGGTCTCGGCGATTCAGCCCGACATCGCATTGTTTCATGCGCCTGAAGCAGATCGGCTTGGCAACGTTCGGCTGGGGCGTCGGCGCGAAACGATGCTGCTGGCCCATGCGTCGAAGAAGGCGTTCGTGACCGTCGAGCGCATCTCCGATGTGTCGCTGCTCGAGGATGAGAAAATGGCCGCGGGCGTCTTGCCCGCGATCTACGTGAGTGCGGTGGCACAGCTTCAGAACGGTGGATGGCCCACGGGGCTTTACGCCGAGTATCCCAGGGACGGGCAGGAGATCGAGAAATACGCCCGAGCGGCGCGGTCGCCGGAAGGATTTTTGGCCTACGTCCGGGACTCCAGGAGCGTTGCATGAGCGAGGCATGCACCAGCCGTGAGTTGATGATCTACACGATCTCGCGGCTGCTGAAGGGCGTGCGGCATGTTGCAGTCGGTCAATCGTCGCCGATGCCGGCGGCTGGAGCGATGCTGTTGCGGGCGATCAACCAGCGTGACGGACTGGAGCACGTGCAGGTCTCGATCCTCGGCTCGGTCAAGCACAATTCCTTCACCGGCGGTGCCGAGGAGTTGTTCGATTGTGCCGCGCAGGGACGCCTCGACGCTTTCTTTCTCGGCGGGGGCCAGATCGACGGCCAGGGCAATATCAATCTCGTCGGCACCGGCGACTATCCGAGTAATTCGGTCAGATGGCCCGGCTCGTTCGGCTCCGCCTACCTGTATTTCCTCGTTCCGCGGGTCATTCTGTTCCGTGAAGAGCATAGCCTGCGGTCCTTGGTCGAGCGCGTCGACTTCGTGTCTGCCCCTGGTGTCACCGACGAGACGGTCTATCGGCGAGGCGGGCCACATGCGCTGCTGACCAATGCAGCGCTGTTTTCCTTTGAACGCGAGTCGGGACGTTTCCGTCTCGAGAGCACGCATCCCGGCTACGATTGGCGCCACATTCGCGGTACGACCGGCTTTGCGTACGATAACGAGCAATGCGAGGCCACGACGCCGTCGCCGGACGAGGCGACACTGGCATTGATCCGAGGACGGATTCGCGAGGAACTGCGCGAATGCTATCCGCAGTTCGCAGGCCATATGCCGGGTCCGGGTTGAGGGCGGGCAATCGGATTTGGGAGCGCTTTTTCTGCGACCATCATTCCGGGGGCGATGCCTCGCAGCCGGACTGCCGAACTGAGCCAAAAAATTCGCTTTACAAGAATTCGGATTTGTCGTAAGTCTCGACGCATCCCGCCCGCCACAAGGGGCGTTTCGCGATCGTCACGAGACGCGGGCCGGGAGGCGGTGGCCGTCGACCCTGGCCGGCCGCACCTCGAGCGTGCTCAGCAGGTTGTCGTAGAATGACTTGGCTTTGTCGAGATCGTTGGTGCCGATCATCACGTGCGAGAACAT
>NZ_JALBGZ010000389.1:0-6060 GCF_023006515.1 Bradyrhizobium sp. PRIMUS42 | reverse complement strand
GGCGTGACATCGTCGCCGACCGCGGCCTTCATGGTCGCGACGTTGGTCGGCAGCGGGGCTGCCGCCGCCTGCTGGATTTCGCCGGCGATGACCGCGCCGGCCAAGCCACAGGCAATTGCCGTTCTCCAGATCCTCATCGTCTTACTCCCTGTCTGACGTTTCGCTTGGAAAAAGGATCGCAACACCATGATCGGGTATCCCGGCGCCGAGTCAAAGCCGGATTTTGCGTGCGGCGCACAAGTCCCGCCCAGAGCGCGCTGCTGGATCGCCAATGCGAAAGCATTAAGCTTGCCGCGTTCGCAACCAACAACCTACTTCCTGATTTACTATGCGTGCCGTTACTATCGGTTCCAGTGGGCGCGGGACCGCGGGGCCTTCTCGCGACAAAAAGCCTCGAAATTCCAGAGTGGGAGGATGACATGAGTGCCGTCGGTAATGAGCCGCTTGCCCGTCAGGCGCTGGCGTTCGTCCTGGCCGGGGGGCGCGGCAGCCGGCTTTTGGAGCTGACCGACCGGCGCGCCAAGCCCGCGGTCTATTTCGGCGGAAAATCCCGCATCATCGATTTCGCGCTGTCGAATGCCGTCAATTCAGGCATCCGCCGGATCGCGGTGGCGACCCAGTACAAGGCGCATAGCCTGATCCGCCATCTTCAGATGGGCTGGAACTTCTTCCGGCCCGAGCGGAACGAGAGCTTCGACATCCTGCCCGCGAGCCAGCGCGTCTCCGAGAACATGTGGTATGTCGGCACGGCGGATGCGGTCTACCAGAACATCGACATCATCGAATCCCATGCCTGCCGCTTCATCGTGGTGCTGGCGGGCGACCACATCTACAAGATGGATTACGAGGTGATGCTGCGCCAGCACGTCGAGAGCGGCGCCGACGTCACGGTCGGTTGCCTGGAGATGCCGCGCGCGGAATCTTCAGGCTTCGGCATCATGCATGTCGACGAGAACGGCTGGATTCAGGAGTTCCTGGAGAAGCCGAAAGATCCGCCGCCGATGCCGGGCAAGCCGGACGTCTCGCTCGCCAGCATGGGCATCTACGTCTTCAACGCGAAATTTTTGTTCGAGGAGCTCAAGCGCGACGCCGAGGACCCGAACTCCAACCACGATTTCGGCAAGGACATCATTCCATACCTCGTCAAGAACGGCCGCGCGATCGCGCACCAGTTCTCGACCTCCTGCGTGCGCTCCAACGGCCACAACGGCGCCTATTGGCGTGACGTCGGCACGGTCGACGCCTACTGGTCCGCCAATATCGATCTCACAGACGTCGTGCCGGAGCTCGACCTGTTCGACCGCGCCTGGCCGATCTGGTCCTATGCGGAGATCACGCCGCCGGCGAAATTTGTTCATGACGAGGAGGCCCGGCGCGGCCAGGCCGTGAGCTCGCTGGTCTCGGGCGGCTGCATCATCTCCGGCGCCTCGCTGCGCCGCTCGCTGCTGTTCACCGGCGTGCGCATCAATTCCTATGCCAATGTCGAGAACGCCGTGATCATGCCCTATGTGAATGTCGGACGCGGCGCGCGGCTGAAGAACGTCGTGATCGACCGCGGCGTCGAGATTCCGGAAGGCCTCGTCGTCGGCGAAGATCCCGAGCTCGACATGAAACGATTCCGCACCACCGAGCAGGGCATCTCGTTGATCACCCAGCCGATGATCGACGGGCTCAATAAATGACGCCTGTTCGCGTCCTCGCGGTCGCTTCTGAAGTCTATCCCATCGTCAAGACCGGCGGCCTCGCGGATGTCGCCGGCGCGCTGCCGATCGCTCTGAAGGCGCATGGCGTCGAGATGCGGACCTTGATGCCGGGCTATCCCGACGTGATGCGGCTCGTATCGAACGCAGAGGAGATCCGGCACTGGCCGGATTATTTCGGCGGTCCCGGACGGCTGCTCGCCGGCTCCCACGAGGGGCTCGACCTGTTCGTGCTCGACGTGCCGCATCTGTATGCGCGGCCGGGCAACCCCTACGTCACCAGCGAGGGCGTCGACTGGCCGGACAATGGCGTGCGCTTCGCGGCGCTGTCGCGCATCGCCGCCGATATCGGCCACGGCCTCGTCCCGGCCTTCGTGCCCGATGTCGTGCACGCCCACGACTGGCAGGCCGGGCTCGCGCCGGCCTATCTGCACTACGACAATCGCCCGCGGCCCGCGACCGTGATGACCATCCACAACATGGCCTATCAGGGCAAATTTGCGCCTGCGCTGATCGGATCGATCGGCCTGCCCTGGCATTCCTTCAACGTCAATGAACTCGAATATTTCGGCGGCATCAGCTTCCTGAAAGCCGGCCTGCAATTCGCCGATCGCATCACCACGGTGTCGCCGACCTACGCGCGGGAGATCCAGAGCGACGAAGGCGGCATGGGGTTCGGCGGCCTCTTGCGCGCACGCGCGCATGTGCTCAGCGGCATCCTCAACGGCATCGACATCTCGGTGTGGAATCCGCAGGACGATCCGCACATCGCCTACCGCTACGGCGCGGAGGACCTGACGTTCCGGGCCGCGAACAAGGCAGTGCTGCAGCAGCAGTTCAACCTCGATTCCTCGGACGAAGCGCCGCTGCTCGGCGTCATCAGCCGGCTGTCGTGGCAGAAGGGGCTCGATCTCCTGCTCGAGGTCATTCCGACCATCTTGGGCGAAGGCATGCAGCTCGCGCTGCTCGGCAGCGGCGACCGCGATCTCCAGGATCGCTACCAGGCCGCGGCCCGCGCAAATCCCGGCCGGATCGGGGTCGTGATCGGCTATGACGAGATCCTGGCGCACCTGCTCCAGGCCGGCTCGGATGCGCTTCTCGTGCCCTCGCGCTTCGAGCCATGCGGCCTGACCCAGCTGTGCGCGCTGCGCTACGGTGCCGTCCCTATCGTCGCACGCGTCGGCGGGCTCGAGGACACCATCGTCGATGTCGGCGAGGCCGACGCCTCCGGGCGCGATGCCACCGGATTCAAGTTCGCACCCGTGACGGCGGATGCCTTCGCCGGCAGCTTGCGCAAGGCCAACACCGCCTTCCACCACAAGCAGACCTGGCGTCGGCTGCAACGAAACGGCCTTGCGACCGACGTGTCCTGGCGCAACCGCGCCGGCGACTATGCCGCGCTCTATCGCGATCTCATGACATCCCGCGCATGAGGCGTGGCCGTCGTCGAATCCATGCTATAGAGCCGCCATGGACCCCTTCGTGATCAAGCTGATCGGCTTTGCCGCCGCCACCTGCACCACCGTGGCCTACGCGCCGCAAGCCATCAAAGTGTGGAAGACCCGCTCCACCGGAGACATCTCGCTCGGCATGTTCCTGGTCATGGTGCTGGGGCTGGCGCTCTGGCTCGTCTACGGCCTGCTCTCGGGCGATGCCCCGCTGGTCGCCGCCAACGCCATCACCATCGTGCTCGCCGGCGGCATCCTGTTCATGAAGCTGAAATACGGGTGAGGTCAGGCTCTCGCTCAAGCGAGGTGCGCATTGATGCGCCCTCTCCCCTTGTGAGAGAGGGCAACGACGCCGGTAGATGCAAGCTCGCTTGGGTGAGGGGTCCTTCTCCGCGAGTCCAATTCGCAATCTGAATACGCGGAGAGATACCCCTCATCCGGCGCTTCGCGCCACCTTCTCCCACAAGGGGAGAAGGAAAGAGTCATCCGCCAAACATATACGACGCCATCGCGACGCTCGCGACCTCGTCGACGAAAACACGGTGACCCGCGTCGCTGCCTGCCGCGCCGGCGGCCACCATCAGCGGCAGCAGATGGTCCTCGCGCGGATGGGCCAGGCGCGCGCTCGGTGCGCTCTCCCAATCAACCAGCATCGCGTTGCGGCGCGCCGGATCCGGATTGCTGATGGCCTCGTTGAGATAGGCCTCGAAATCGTAGGAGACAGGCTTGGACTCCGGCCGGTTGAAGCCGCGCATGTTGTGATAGGTCAGCCCGCTGCCGACGATCAGGATGCCTTCATCGCGGAGCGATGCAATCGCCTGCCCGACCTTGACGTGCTCGGCCGCGTCATAACTCGACTTCAGCGAGAGCAGCACGATCGGCATGTCGGCATTCGGATACATCAGCCCGAGCGGCACGAAGGTGCCGTGATCAAAACCCTGATTGGGATCTTCCCGACAATCGAGGCCTGCGCGCGCGAGCAGCGCCTTCACCTCGGCTGCGAGCTCGGGCTGGCCCGGCGCCGGATATTTGAGGTGGTAGGTATGCTCGGGGAAACCGTAATAGTCGTACACCATCGGCGGATGCGCCGAGGTCGACACGGTGAAGGCATCGGCCTCCCAATGGCCGGTGATGACGAGCACGGCCTTCGGCCTCGCCGGCAACAGCTGCGGCAGCCGGCCGAACTCCGCGGCGGTCTTGGCATATTGCACCCGCCTGTCTTCCATGAACGGCCAAGGACCGCCGCCATGCGACAGGAAGAGGGTCGGAAATCGCGTCATGGGGTTCGTCTCGTCGGCAACATATTCGCGCGCAAATGCCCGCGCGACCGGCGGCGAGCATAGGCAAACCGGCATGGTTAGCAAGTCGTTAACGATTTGCCGCCCAAAATCCGGACGTGGCCGAAGCAGTCGGCCTGAAGACAAGTGAGACGTGAGATGAAGAAGTTTGCGCTGGGGGACGTCGTCAACAGTGACAAGGGCCGCCGCGGCATCGTTCGCGCCGCCTTCAAGTCGCGGGATGGCCAGCAATTCTACGCCGTCGAGAAGGACGGTGCGATGGACTATCTGGAGGAAGACCGGCTGAGCCCGGCGCCGCGCGTCGAGCTCGCGGCTTAAGTCCAAACTCAATTTTTGCTCTCGCCTGTGAGCCGGTCGAGACGCTCCGCGAAGGGATCGTCCCCGCTCGCGATGCGATCGTTCGTGATCAGCAGCAGGCGATCGCGGCCTGCCGCGGCGTCCCAACGCGGCAGATCGGGACCGTTGGGATCGCCGCTCCTGGCGAAGTTGATCCAATAGGACCGCATGCGGTTTGCGACCTCGCGATCACCTCGCGATAAGATGCCCGCTCCTGGCACGCCTTCCGCACCGAAGATGAACTGCAATTCCCGCCCGTGCCCGCCCTCGGGATTGGCGCGGCGGGACTCGGGCACATAGGCGAAGCGATAGCGAAAGGTCGCCGCACCGCCTGCGGCATGCAGGCGGGCCAGCAATCTTGCGGGCTCGGAAAAGACTTTGTCGGTATAGAACCGGGCCGCAAGCTCCGAGGGCCTCGCGAGGTCGGGATAGAGCCCGCGCAGCTCATCGTTTGTGATGCCTGAGGATGCGACCTCCTCCTTGATCTCGAACTCACTGTCGAAACCGGTCTCGTCATCGTTCGAGCCGATGATCAGGGGAATGCGGCTTTGATGTCCGGCCGCAAAGCCGGCGGCAATCTCCTCGGTCACGAGATCTCCGTCCATCATCGGCGCGAAGCTGCGCCGCGATGTCTCCAAGAGACTGCTTTCGGCGGCAAGCAGGCGCCGCGGTTCGGCGGCGCGCCAATCGCCCTGCGGTCCAAGCGCCGCCACGAACTGCTGACCAAAGGCCTCCGCCTCCTGCGCCGCGCGCAGCCGCGCGCGAGCGGGGACCGATTGCAGAATGGCCTTCTGGAAGAGACCCTGCGCTTGCGCAGACAGCATCAGCAGCGCGATCGACGTCGCGCCTGCATCGCTGCCGAACAGGGTGACGTTATCAGGATCGCCGCCGAAGGCCGCGATATTGTCGTGAACCCATCGAAGTGCCGCGATCTGGTCCATCAGCCCGTGATTGCCCGAGCCCTGCGACAGCGCCGGGTGAGCGAGCCAGCCGAGCGCACCTAGGCGATAGTTGACGGTGACCACGATGAGGCCGGCCTGCGCGAGCCTGGCACCGTCGAACAGCCGATCATTCGCGGTGCCGCCGACAAAGCCGCCGCCGTGGATGAACATCATCACCGGCAGCGGGCCGTCGACCCCGAAGGGACGGAACACGTTCAGCGTGAGACAATCTTCGCTCGAGGCCGGTAGCGCCGGCTGAAGGCACGGCGCGCCATACTCGTAGGCGGTGTGCATCTCCGAGCTTTCGAGCGTCGGCTGCGGCGGGCGCCAGCGCAGC
>NZ_JALBGZ010000388.1:0-6074 GCF_023006515.1 Bradyrhizobium sp. PRIMUS42 | reverse complement strand
CCCGGCGAAGGCCGCGAGCCCTGCGATCCCAAGCAGCGCGGCGTCGTCGCCGTGCGTGACGCGATCGTGATCCGCGGAGCCAAGGACCAGGCCGCGACGCTTCAAGTCAACAGCCGCACCGAGCACATCCGCTTCCGCTACATGCACATGAATCCGCAGGCGCTGAACGCCGACGGCGTGGTCAATGGCCGCATTGTCACCGAGGGCGAGAAGATCGGTGTCATCTCGAACTATCTCGACCATCCCGCCGGGACCTCGATGCACCTGCATTTCGACGTGCAGGTGTTCACACGCGACGGCTGGATCTGGGTCAGCCCCTACGTCACCCTGGTCTCCGCCTATGAACGCCTCATCCGTGCCCGCGGACGCGAGGTCGGCCCGGAGATCGCTGTCACGGCGCAGCCCGTGGCACACGCGCTGCCGGACGACGTTCTCAAGCCGGACCTGCGCGAGGGATCGAGCGGCGAGGACAATTGACGGCTTGCCCGCTCCAAGGCTGGTCGATGCAAGAGCTGATGTCGCGCACACCGCAGGCTCGAACAAGCAAGGGACACGGTTGATGAGCCTCGGACTGATCGGTCTTCTCGACGATGTCGCGGCGATTGCAAAGGTGGCGGCAGCCTCGCTCGACGATGTGGCGAGCCAGGCTGCCAAGGCAGGCACAAAGGCGGCTGGCGTGGTCATCGATGATGCGGCCGTCACGCCGAATTACGTCATCGGTTTTGCCTCGAAACGCGAATTGCCGATCGTCGGTAAGATTGCGATCGGATCGCTGCGCAATAAATTGCTGATCCTGCTCCCCATTGCCCTGCTGCTTGGATATTTCCTTCCCGCCGCGGTCACGCCGCTGCTCATGCTGGGCGGAGCCTTTCTTTGCTACGAGGGTGCCGAGAAAGTGCTCGAAGCCGTGATGCCGCATCATGCGCACCACCACGAAGCTCAGCTCCATCCAATTGCGTTGAATGCCCGGTCGGTCGAAGACGAGAAGGTCGCGAGCGCCATCAAGACCGATTTCATCCTGTCGGCGGAGATCATGGCGATCACGCTGGCGGCTATCCCGGCGGGCAGCATCTGGACGCAGGCACTGGTGCTGGCGCTGGTTGGCATCTTTATCACTGTCGGAGTCTACGGCGTGGTGGCCCTGATCGTGAAAGCGGACGATGTTGGGATGGCCCTCGCGCGCTATGACAGCGCCTCGATCATTGGCGGCCCGATCCGCTTGCTCGGACGCACACTCGTCCGCGGTATGCCCGTCTTCCTCGCGGTGCTGAGCACAATCGGAACCGCCGCCATGATCTGGGTCGGCGGCGGCATCATCCTGCATGGCATCGAAAAATACGGCCCACCCGTGGTTGGCCGCACGGTCCATGCCGCAACCGAGGCCGCCGCCCATGCCCTTCCATCCGTTGCCGGCATCATCGAATGGTCGGTCGAGGCGGCCATCTCAGGCTTGCTCGGACTGCTTGTCGGCGCGCTTGCGATTCCGGCCGTCCAATACGGTCTCTCTCCGGCATGGCAACGGTTGAGGCGATCGTCGCCGGCCTGAAGGCAACCGGCCGTGTCCCCCGGACTGCGCTTGGCTCCATCCGGGCTACCGATTATTCAAGCAGCGTCGTGAGCTGCGCGCCCTCATCCGCCACGAACACCGCGATCAACTCTGCCGGCTCGGTCGCACTGGCATTGGCGGAGACCAGATGCGTCGAGCCCGGCGGCTCGAAGAAGGACTGGCCGACGCCAAACGTCTCGACCGGACCGCCGCCGAGCTGGGACCGGATCTCGCCCTTGGTGATGTAGGCGGTGACGGATCCAGAGTGACGATGCGGACGCGAAAATCCGCCCGGGCCGTAGAACACACGCACGATGGTGACGCGCTTGCCCGGCACGTTTGGCAATGCGTAGGAGCCGATCGGCTCGACCTTGTCGAGCGGCGAACTCTCGGCCGCCGTGGCGCAGAGCGGCGCCAGTGCACCTGACACACTGTCGATCGTCACCGGCAGCACCTTGCCGATCGCAAGCGCGCAGGCGAGCCCTGCGACGACAGCGAATGTCGTCGAACGTGACACCGGACGCTGCACGGCAGAATAACCCATTGCTGTCATCGCGACCTCCTCTCGTGCTGATCAGGATGCCGCAGCATTCGCGGCGACCGGCCGCGCTGCCGGCGTCCAGCGAAACGCAGCACCAAAACGGTTCCAGACGTTGATCGAGGTGACCGCTGAGGTTAGGTACATCAACTCGGTCTCTGAAAACTCGCGGCCAGCTTCGGCGTAGACCTCGTCGCTGACGCCGTCGGGCAGCAAGGTCAGCGCCTCCGCCCAGGCCAGCGCCGCGCGCTCGCGCGCGGAAAAGACCGGCGCCTCGCGCCAGACCGCGACCAGATGGAGCTTGTCGGCGGGAACGCCGATCCGTTCCGACAGCAGGACGTGGTGCTGCACGCAGAAGGCGCAGCCGTTGATCTGCGAGGCGCGCAGCTTGACGAGCTCGATGAGATGCTTGTCGAGGCCGGCCTTGGTTGCAAGCTGACCGAGCGCCAGAACCAAATCATAGACGTCGGGCGCGATCTTCTTGAAATCCTCGTATTCGCTGCGGGCATGAGACATTGCGATTCACCTCGTCTTATTGTACGAATGCTTACATCTTATAAGAGCTCTTATATGTCACGCAAGTCCGCAGCCGCCACAAGAGCCAAAACCGCGTACAAGGCGCCCGCACCTGCCGACGACGTCGCCGTGCGCGTACCCGCGCCGGGAGAAGGCAAGCGCGGCGTGCAAGGCTATCTCGGCTATCTCCTGCGCCAGGCCCATGCAGCGGTCCGCCTGACGATGGAACGAACGCTCGCCGATCTCGGCGTGACGTCGCCGCAATTCGCGGTGCTTACGATGCTGAACGCCTATCCGGGCCTGTCCGGCGCCGACGTCGCCCGCCTCACCTTCCTGACGCCCCAGACCGTCGGCGTCATCATCCGCAACCTCGAACGCGACGGCGCGATTCTGATGACGCCGCATCCCGTCCACGGCCGCATCCAGCAATGGACGCTGACGCCGCGCGGTGCCACGCTGCTGAAGGCCTGCAGGGAGCGTGTGGTCGCACTGGAGAAGAGGCTGGCGAAAGGCTTGGACAGCAAGAACGAAACTGCCATCCGGCGGTGGCTAGCTGGGATCGCAGCTGATTTGAAGGAGGACTAGGCGGGCTTCCGCCCCTCGTGCCCAAAGAGGATGCTACCCGCCCTTCAGTGCATCCTTAACCGCGCCGTCGGGCCAGCTCTCGCCCGCCGCGATCACCCGCACGCGGCTGAGGTCCGTGTCATTCACCAGCACATGCGAACTCACCCGGTCGCCGCTCGGCTCCAGGTGCAGATCGGTTTCGGGCTTCCAGCTCAATGTGGTCGCAAGATCGCCTGGAAATATCTGCCATTGCGATCCGTCGTCCAGCTCGACGACATGGCTTTCCGCATGTGCGTATATCTTCATTCCACCCCGAATCTCGATGAGCAGCAGAATGGGCCCCGGCGCTCCGGCCGGGGCCTGCTGCATCAGTCGTTGTCGTGATGAATCACGGTCTTTTCGCGATTGCCGAATTCATCTTCCTTCTTGATCACCGTGGTGCGGTCGGCGGGCTCGCGCTCCTTGATGATGGTGGTACGGTCGCGATCGCGGTCTCGCTCGCGATATTCATGGGACTGACCTACCGTCACGCCCGCGCCGACCGGGCCGACATGAACGCCGACCTCGTCCGCGAACGCGGGCGCTGCGATGGCGGTGACCATGGCGGCGGCAAACAGATATTTCCTCATCTTGTCCTCCTCAGTGGTGCGGGGGGAATGCGGGACTGCGACAGTTTGTTCCGACGGAATGCCTGATCCGGTCACGCAGAACCTAGCCGCCCAGTTGTTCCAGGAACCGGCGCACACAGGCCATGTTTCAGGCTAGAATGTGCCCATGAAACACGCTGATTCCTCGCTCCATCCGACGCGCCGCGCCCTGCTTCAATCCACGCTCGGTGCAGCCGCTGTGCTCGCACTTCCGACACGCGTCCTCGCCGCACCTCCCGGCTTCGACGAATGGCGCGAAGCCTTTCGCGCACGTGCGATGGCGAAGGGCATTTCTGCCGCGACCTGGCAGCGCGCGATGGCGCGGGTCGAGCCGGACATGAGCGTGTTCAAGCAGATGCGCAGCCAGCCGGAATTCCACGAACAGGTCTGGCAATACATCAACCGCCGCGTTTCCGACTGGCGCATCATCAACGGCAAGATCGCCCTGAAGAACAACGAGGCACTGCTCGCGCGCATCGAGCGCGATTTCGGCGTCGAGCGCGGCACGCTGCTGGCGCTGTGGGGCGTCGAGTCCGCCTATGGCGATCCCCTGGTGCAGCAGAACCACATGACGCCGGTGTTTCCCTCGCTCGCCGCGCTCGCCTGGAACGAGCCGCGCCGCAAGGCCTATTGGGAGACCGAGCTGATCAACGCGCTGCGCATCGTCGACAAGGGCTGGAGCACGCCGGAGCAGATGCAGGGATCCTGGGCCGGGGCCATGGGGCACTCGCAATGGATGCCGGAAGTCTGGCTCAATGTCGGCATCGACTATGACGGCGACGGCAAGGTCTCGCCGTTCGGCAAGCCCGACGACGCACTGGGCTCGACCGCAAAATATCTCGTCAATCGCGGCAAATGGCATCGCGGCGAGCATTGGGGCTATGAGGTGCGCGCGGCCGCCAATATGAGCGGCAGCCGTACCTATGCGGCATGGCAGGCGGCCGGCGTAAGCCGCGCCGACGGCCAGCCGTTCCCGCAACCGAATGCATCCGCTCAGATGTGGACGCCGGTCGCGGGCGGACCGACGTTTCTGCTGGGACCGAACTTCTACTCGGTGAAGAGTTACAATCCGTCGATGAACTATGCGCTGGCGATCTGCCATCTCGGCGACCGCTGCCTCGGGGCGCCGCCTTTCATTCAACCCTTCCCCGGCTCGGAGCGCGCACTGACGCTCGCCGAGGTGCAGGAGATGCAGACGCGGCTGACCAAGGCCGGCTTCGACACCGGCGGCACCGACGGCCGCGTCGGCAACGACACCATGAAGGCGATCAAGGATTTCCAGCAGCGCGCGGGGATCACGCCGGCGGACGGCTATGGCGGGCTCAAGGTGCTGGCCAAGCTGCGGCAGGGGTCGTAGGCGACCTCAGTGCCGGTACTGCGGCTCCTCCGCATCGAGCTGTCGCCGGATCGCGGCGAGATGCAATCGCGCGGATTCGGAATCGCCCTCGCGCATCTGTCTGTAGGTCTCAGCCGCAATCGCGGGATCGAAGGGCAGCACTTTTCGCCCCGTCGACATCGCCAGCACCTGCACCTCGGCGGCGCGTTCGAGATAGTAGAGATCGTCCCATGCTTCCGCGATGGTCGGCGCCAGCACCATCACGCCGTGATGCTTCATGAAGACGATGTCGGCGTCGCCAACGGCTGATGCGATGCGCGCACCCTCGCGGTTGTCGAGCGCAAGGCCGTTATAGTCGCGGTCGACCGCGGTGCGGCCGTAGAATTTCAGCGCAGTCTGTCCGGCCCAGATCAGCGGATCGCCCTCGGTCATCGACAGCGCCGTCGCATAGGGCATGTGGGTGTGGAAGGCGACCTTGGCGCGCGGCAGGCGCTTGTGCATCTCGGCGTGGATATAGAACGCGGTCGCCTCGGGCACGCCCTCGCCGTCGAGCACGTTGCCGTGGAAGTCGCAGATCAGCAGCTTTGACGCGGTCAGCTCGCGGAAGGCGTAACCGTAGGGGTTGACCAGGAACAGATCGTCATGGCCCGGCACGACAGCCGAGAAGTGATTGCAGATGCCTTCTTCGAAGCCATTGCGCGCCGCCATGCGGAAGCAGGCGGCAAGGTCCTCGCGCGCAGTGCGGATCGCATCGGTCTCAAGGTCCGGCCGGTTCGAGCGGAATGGCGCTGATGCGGGTGAGGAAGCGTGAAGGCTGTGCGCCATGCGAAGGACACCTCTGTTGGTCGAGAGCTGCCCGCGTTGTACAGGGGCTGCGCCTGCGCGTCAGCCCCTGCGCGTGCCGCCCTGCCCTGCGCGGCTCACGCC
>NZ_JALBGZ010000387.1:0-6076 GCF_023006515.1 Bradyrhizobium sp. PRIMUS42 | reverse complement strand
AAACTCGCGCTCGGTCGCGGTTACCGCACGCGACACGCTCGAATGGCTCCGCACCAGCAACGGCCCGGTCGTCGGGCTCACCGCCGAAGACGAGCGGGACGTGCTTGCGGCGTGGCATGCCCATGCGACCGCTGCGACCGGGATCTAGCCCGATCTCGCGCAAACCAAACCGACCTCTCCCTACTCCGTCCGGATCGGCGCGTCCTTCAGGCCATTATCGTCGTAGGCCTTGCGCAGCGTGCCGTTCGTCGTCGCATCCGTCATGAACGTCGTGACGAAGGTCAGTGCTTGATGATGGCCGAGCGGCACGGCGACGGCCGTCACCGTCTTCTTGAACGTCTCGTCCAGCACCCTGGTGCCGGGAATCTTCTGGGCCATCTTGTTGAGCTGATCGCGCGACAGCGCGAAGGCGTCGATCTCGCCGCTCCTCAGCAGGCCGAAGATCTCGTCATAGGTCTGATAGCCCGTGACCTTCGCATGCTTTAGATGCGCGATCGCGCCGCGCATGGTCGTGGTGGCGTTGACGGCGGCCACCTTGATGCCGGGCTGGTCGAGGCCGGCGAAGTTCGTGACGTTCGAGCCCGGCTTGACGATGTAGGTGGCGTCCGCGACCTCGTAGATCGGCCCGAACAGCATCTTGGTCTCGCGCTCGGGATCTTTGGGCAGCCAGGTGACGTCCCAGGTCCCCTGGCCAGCGGCATCGGTGATCTGTCCGGAATTCTGGTGCACGACATATTCGACTGACACGCCGAGCTGGACGGCCATCGCCTTGCCGAGATCGACGGGAACGCCGGCATAGCCGGCATCGGTCCTGGTCGACCAGAATGCGCCGCCTGCGGGGCTGATTGCGATCGCGACCCGCAGCTTGCCGGTCGGCGCGATCTCGTCCTTCAGAGCGTCAGCTAGCGCGGGCATCGCAACCGCCGCGGCGAGAAGGAGGCCGGCGAGGGCCGACCGAAATGGCGTTGGCATGTCATGGTCTCCTCACCTTTTCTTCTTGGCTTCTTCCCGGCTGGCTCGCGCACCGTGACACGGTCTTTGACATAATTCTGGTCGATCGTGCGCTCGGTGAAAAGCGGTTTGTCATGACAAATCTGTCAAAGGCCACACCGCCCCGGGCAGCGCAAGGCCTGCGACTGCCATAGCCATGGTGTTTCACGGCCGGACATTTGTTGGTAGCCTGTCGCACCGACAGACGATACTCGGGGGGCTACCGAATGACCTCATCGAATCCCGAATCTCCCGAACGGCGCAATGAAGTGTGGAGACAGGCTGGGCGGACACTCGCCGCCACGGCCGTCGTGATCGCGCTGACGGGTTGCGAGGACAAGAACACGTTCGTGGCACCCCCGCCCCCCAAGGTGGAGGTGGCAACGCCGGTGCAGCGTCCGGTCACGCGCTACATCGAGGCCACCGGCAACACCGCGCCGATCAAGAGCGTCGACCTCGTGGCGCGGGTGCAGGGCTTTCTGCAATCGATCGACTATCAGGACGGCAGCTTCGTCAAGCAGGGCACCCAGCTCTTCACGATCGAGCCGGAGACCTATAAGCTCAAGCTCGAGCAGGCGCAGGCGGCCGAGACCGGCGCGCAGGCCACGGTCAAGCAGGCGGAAGCGGACTTCAAGCGGCAGGTCGAGCTGGTGCAGCGCCAGGCGGTCTCGCAGTCGACGCTCGATACCTCGACGTCGACCCGCGACAACGCGCAGGCCAGTCTCTCGCAGGCCCAGGTCAACACCAAGCTCGCCCAGGTGAACTACGGCTACACCAACGTGACCGCGCCGTTCGACGGCATCGTCAGCGCCCACATGGTCTCGGTCGGCGAGCTCGTCGGCGTGTCCTCCCCGACCCAGCTTGCGACCATCGTCGCGATGGACCCGATCTGGGTAAACTTCACGGTCAACGAGCAGGACGTCCTTCGCATTCGCGCCGAAGCGGCCCGCCGCGGGCTGACCGTCGCCGACCTCAAACAGTTGCCGGTCCAGGTGGGCCTCCAGACCGAGACTGGATATCCGCATGAAGGCCACCTCGACTACGTCTCGCCGACCCTCAATACATCGACGGGCACGCTCGCGGTGCGCGGCGTCGTGCCCAACGACAAGCGGGCGCTGCTGCCAGGTTATTTCGTCCGCGTCCGCGTGCCCTTCGACCAGGAGAAGAGCGCCCTGCTCGTCCCCGACACCGCGCTCGGCAGCGATCAGGGCGGCCGCTATCTCCTTGTCGTCAATAACGACAACATCGTCGAGCAGCGCAAGGTGCAGATCGGCCCCGTCGACAACGGGCTGCGCGTGATCGAGAGCGGCTTGAAGCCGGAGGACCGCGTGGTGATCGCTGGGCTGCTGCGGGTGATTCCGGGCCAGAAGATCGATCCGCAAGCAACGAAGATCGAGCAGCCACAGGCGTCTGCCAAGTAGGAGCCGCCGCCATGATCTCAAAGTTCTTCATCGAGCGGCCGGTCCTCTCGAACGTCATCGCGCTGTTGATGATCCTGATCGGCGGCGTCGCGCTGTTCAATCTCGCCGTCGCGCAATATCCGGATGTGGTGCCGCCGACCGTGCAGGTCACCACGCGCTATCCCGGCGCCAGCGCCAAGACCGTGATCGACACGGTTGCCTTGCCGATCGAGCAGCAGGTCAACGGCGTCGAGGACATGCTCTACATGCAGTCCTACAGCGGCTCGGACGGCACCTACACGCTGACCGTGACCTTCAAGATCGGCACCGACCTCAACTTCGCGCAGGTGCTGGTGCAGAATCGCGTGTCCAGCGCGCTGTCCCAATTGCCGAGCGCCGTGCAGAATCAGGGCGTCACCGTGCAGAAGCGATCGACCTCGATCCTGCTGTTCGTGACGCTGACCTCGCCGGACTCCAGATACGACAGCCTCTACTTAAGCAACTACGCCACCATCAACATCCGCGACGAGCTCTCCCGCCTGCCCGGCGTCGGCAACGTCACCGTATTCGGCGCCGGCCAGTATTCGATGCGGGTCTGGCTCGATCCGAACAAGCTTCAGGTCCGCGGTCTGGTGCCGCAGGACGTCATCAACGCAATCCAGCAGCAGAGCCAGCAGGTCTCCGCCGGTCAGGTCGGCGCACCGCCGACGCCGCCGGGTCAGGCGTTCCAGTACACGCTTAACGTCAACGGCCGGCTCGACGACACCAGCCAGTTCGAGAACATCATCGTCAAGTCCGGCACCAGCGGCGACGTTACGCGGGTGCGCGACGTCGGCTGGGTCGAATTGGGCGCGCAGACCTACAGCCAGATCTTCTCGCTCAACAAGCAGCCGGCCACCGGCATCGGCGTGTTCCAGTCGCCCGGCGCCAACGCGCTCCAGGTCGAGCAGGCCGTCGAGAAGAAGATGGCGGAGCTCGCCAAGCGGTTCCCGGAAGGCATCAGATACGACACGCCGTTCGACACCACCAAGTTCGTCGAAGCCTCGGTGCACGAGGTCTACATGACCTTGATCGAGGCCGGCCTGCTCGTGCTGGTCGTGATCCTGGTCTTCCTGCAGGACTGGCGCGCGATGCTGGTGCCGGCAACCACCGTGCCTGTCACCATCATCGGCGCGTTCGCCGCGATGGCGGCGCTCGGCTTCACCATCAACATGTCGACCCTGTTTGCGATCGTGCTGGCGATCGGCATCGTGGTCGACGACGCCATCGTCGTGGTCGAAGGCGCGGCGCACAACATCGAGCAGGGCATGAACGGCCACGACGCCGCGATCAAGGCAATGGACCAGCTGTTCGCGCCGATCGTCGGCATCACCCTGGTGCTGATCTCGGTGTTCTTGCCGGCCTCGTTCCTCGCCGGCCTCACCGGGCGCATCTATTCGCAATTCGCGCTGGTGATCGCGGCGACCGCGCTTCTCTCCGCCATCAACGCGGCAACATTGAAGCCGACGCAATGCGCGCTGTGGCTCCGGCCGACGGTGCCGCCGGAGCAGCGCAATTTCTTCTACCGGGGCTTTAACGCGGTCTATAACCGTATCGAGCGCGGCTACACACGGCTGATCACGTTCCTGTGCAGGCACGCGACGGTCTCAGTGGCTTTCGCGCTTCTGGTCATCGCAGCCAGCGGCTACGGTCTGTCGCGGGTGCCGACCGGCTTCCTGCCGATCGAGGACCAGGGCTACCTGATCGCCGCCGTCCAGTTACCCGATGGAGCTGCGCTTGAGCGCACCCAGACGGTGCTCGACCGGGCGAGCGAGATCATCAAGGATACGCCCGGCGTCCAGCAGGTCATCACCATCGCCGGCATCTCCGCGCTCGACAACAGCGCCAGCCTTGCCAATGCCGGCGTCGCCTACATCATCCTGAAGGACTGGGAGGCGCGCAAAGGCCCCGGCGAGGATCTGCGCTCGCTGGTGTACGGGCTCAACGACAAGCTCGCGACCATCATGGAAGCGCGCACGCTGGTGCTGCCCCCGCCGCCGATCCAGGGCATCGGCAACGCCGCCGGCTTCTCGATGCAGGTCGAGCTGCGCGACGGCAACAGCGATTTCGCCAAGCTGCAGGCGATCACCGGGGCGATGGTCTCGAACGGCCAGAGCCAGAGCGCGCTGCAGCGCGTGCAGTCCTCGTTCCGCTCGTCGGTGCCGCAATTCAACGTCGAGATCGACCGCGTCAAGACCCAGACGCTGCACGTCACCACCGATCAGGTGTTCTCGGCGCTGTCGACCTATCTCGGCTCGTCCTTTGTCAACCAGTTCAACAAATTCGGCCGCGTGTTCCAGGTCTACACCCAGGCCGATCCCGCCTTCCGCGTCACCGAGCGCGACATCGCCAACATGCAGGTTCGCAACTCGAACGGCGACATGATCCCGATCGGCACCGTCGCCAAGATCACGCCCGCCACCGGCCCGTCGCTGATCAGCCTCTACAACCTCTATCCGTCCTCGACCGTGATCGGCCTGCCGGCACAGGGGTATTCTTCCGGCCAGTCGTTGAAGCTGATGGAGGAGATCGCGGAGAAGACGCTGCCACCGGGCACCGGCTATGAATGGACCGCGATGTCCTATCAGGAGAAGGCGGTCTCGAACCAGATCTACTGGGTGTTCGGCCTCGCCATGCTGCTGGTCTATCTCGTGCTCGCCGGCCAGTACGAGAGCTGGTACGCGCCGATCTCGGTGATCCTCGCGGTGCCGCTGTCGCTGCTCGGGCCGATGCTGATCCTCTCCGGGCTCAAGATCGACAATAACCTTTATTGCCAGATCGGCCTGATCCTCCTGATCGCGCTGTCGGCCAAGAACGCGATCCTGATCGTCGAAGTCGGGCTCGAGCTGCACAATCGCGACGGCAAGCCGGTGCTGGAGGCCGCGATCGAGGCGGCGCGCGCTCGCTTCCGCCCGATCCTGATGACCTCGTTCGCCTTCATCCTCGGTGTGGTGCCCTTGGTGCTCGCGACCGGCGCCGGCGCCAGCGCGCGCAAGTCGATCGGCATCACCGTATTCTCCGGCATGCTGGCCTCGACCTGCCTGGCGGTGCTGTTCGTGCCTGCTTTCTTCGTGGTGGTGCAGCGGTTCGAGAACTGGCGGGCGAGCAAGAAGGCGCCGAAGGGGGCGGAGGTGAAGCCCTAAGAGCCGTTGGGTCGGATCAGCGGCGCTGCACGCTCGGTGTAACCTCTCCCGCCTGCGGGAGAGGTCGGCGCGAAGCGCCGGGTGAGGGTTTTTTCCTCTGGGGGAGTGTCCCAATGCGGGGAAAGCCCTCTCCCCGCCCCTCTCCCGCAAGCGGGAGAGGGAGCGCACCGCCCACACGGATATGGCTTGCCCCTAGCCCTTCTCCGCCGGAGCCTGCCGGGCCTCGCCGCTCGACACCAGCAGCACCGAGACCTTCGACTGCCTGAGGACGGCGTCGGCGACGCCGCCGAAGGACAGATGATCGCCCTGGATGCGGTCGACGCCCATGACCACGAGATCGATGTCGGTGGTCTCGATCTCGCGCAGGATCGCGGCCTCCGGCGCCCGGTTCACCCGCAGCGTGGTGGTGATGTCGACGTCGTAGCGGGCGGCGAGATCGCTGGCGTCCTTCAGGATGCCCGCCTCCTGGCTGAGGCCACGGGAGGCCCCGCGCTGCGTGCCCTT